>JANNMP010000513.1:0-1879 GCA_031398015.1 Burkholderiaceae bacterium | reverse complement strand
TGGGGATGGCATAGGGCAGGGCGCCGCGCTGCAGCGGCGCGCCATCGGCGGCCCCGGCATGCAGGCTGCCGGCGTCAAGTGCCGCCAGCTTCACTTCCACCAGCGCACTGCTGCCGCCACCAGGGCGGGGTGCAGCCAGCGCCACCTGGCCGGCAGGCTGGCCAGGGTCGGCGCTGTGGAACACCTCCTGGCCGGCAACCAGGGCCGCTGCGCTGTCGAAGACCAGTGTTCGGCGCTTGAGCGTGCCGCGGTACTGGCTGCGTGCCACCACCTCTTGCCCGGGGTAGCAGCCCTTCTGGAAATTGACGCCGCCCACCAGCTCCAGGTTCACCATCTGCGGCACAAAGTGCTCAGCAGTGGCCGCGGTGATGCGCACCACGCCGCTGTGCACTTCCAGCCAGGCCCAGTCGTCGGCAGCCAGCAAGGGCAAGGCCGGTGCGGGCGCAGCGGCTGCCTGCGCCAGCAGCCAGCGCGGCTGGCCCAGCGCGTCGGGCAGGCGCACGGCCTGGCCGGCGCCGGTGGCCAGCGTGGACCAGGGCACTGCCGCCGCCGCGCCGGCACCGAGCCAGGCCTGTGCCGGCGCGCCAGCCAGGCCGTACAGCGGCAACTCGGCCGTGGCGTCACTGAGCTTGCACTTGGCGCGCAGCACGAACATCGACAGCCGCTTCAGCGTGGGCGCCAGCAAATCGGCGCTGCAGGCCAGCAGCAGGCTGTCGGCGTGTGTTTGTGGCTCGTCGCGCCACACCACAAAGCTGGCCAGCAGCCGGCCCTTGGCCGAACACCAGCCGGCCAGGCGGGCCGTGCCCATGTGCAGCCCGGCCATGTCCTGGGTGAGCTGGCTTTGCAGAAAGCTGGCGGCGTCCGGGCCCTGGGCGCGGATCAGGCCCCAGTCGGTCAGCCGCAGGGCGCCAGAGGATGGGGTGGTTGCTGTCATCAGGCCATTATCATCACGCCCCTTTTGGCTGCCCGATGACACCCAAGCGCTTCTTTCTCGGCCTGGCCGTTGTGCTGCTGCTGGCCGCTGTGGCCGCTGGCGGCGCAGCGCGCTGGTGGCTCGACCGGCCGCTGGCACTGGCCGCGCCGGTGTTGGAGCTGTCGGTCGAGCCCGGCAGCACGCCACGCGAGGTGGCTGCTGCCTGGGTGCGCGCCGGTGTGCTGACCGAGCCTGGCTGGCTGCATCTGTGGTTCCGCCTCAGCGGCGACGACCGCCGCATCCGCGCCGGCAGCTACCAGCTGGAGCCCGGCGCCACGCCGCGCAGCCTGCTGGCCCGCATGGTGCAAGGCGACGAGGCCTTTGAACGCCTGCGCATCATCGACGGCTGGACTTGGCGCCAGGTGCGCGCCGCGCTCACCGCCGCGCCGCACTTGAAGCCCCTGGCCAGCACCATGACCGATGCCGCGCTGATGGCCGCCATCGGCCAGCCCGGCGTGGCGGCAGAAGGGCGCTTCTTTCCCGACACCTACCTCTACAGCCGCGGCGTCAGTGACCTCACCGTGCTCAAGCGTGCCGCAGCAGCGCAGGCGCAGCACCTGGCGGCGGCGTGGGCCAGCCGCGCTGCCAACCTGCCGCTGCAAAGCCCCGAGCAGGCCCTGGTGCTGGCCTCGATCATCGAGAAAGAAACCGGCCGCGCGGCCGAGCGCGGCCTGATTGCCGGTGTGTTCATCAACCGCCTGCGTCTGGGCATGCCGCTGCAAACCGACCCGACCGTGATCTACGGCCTGGGTGACAGCTTTGACGGCAACCTGCGCAAGCGTGACTTGCTGGCCGACGGGCCATTCAACACCTACACCCGGCGCGGCCTGCCGCCCACGCCGATTGCAATGCCCGGGCTGGCCGCGCTGCGCGCCGCGCTGCAGCCGGCAGCCACCGACGCGCTGT
>JANNMP010000713.1:0-6944 GCA_031398015.1 Burkholderiaceae bacterium | reverse complement strand
ACCCTGGTGGGCCGCGCGCCCGCCATGCCCGCACAGCCGGCCGCCGCCGCGCCCCTGCCCCCGGTGTTGCCGGCGCCGCCTGCGGTGCGGCGCGCCACCGCCGCGCCGCGCGGCGGATTGCCGGTTGAAGCGCCAGCCCTTGCGCCAGCCACATCCCCATCCCCGGCCGACCTGTCCACCGGCCTGTCCACCGACCTGCCCACTGACACGCCGATCCCGGCGCCCGCCGATGCCCTGCCAGAGGCCAGCGCTGCGGCCACGGCCGACACCAGCAGCAGCGGCGCGGCGCCACCGTTGTACGCCACCCAACTGCCCCCACCCGCCCGGCTGCGCTACGCATTGCGCTACAACGGCCAGGCAGGCGAGGCGTTGCTGGTCTGGCAACACGACGGCCAGCGCTACCGGCTGACGCTGGACGGCACTGGCGCCACCGGCCAGGTGCTGGTGGCCCAGGCCAGCAGCGGCTTGATCGACGGCAACGGCCTGGCGCCGCAGCGCTTTGTTGACCGCCGCCGCAGCGGCCGCCAGCAGGCGGCCAACTTCGAGCCGGCGCTGGGCCAGATCGGTTTCTCCGGTCCGGCCGTGGTGCACCCGGCCTGGCCCGGCGCGCAAGACCGGCTCAGCGCGCTGGTGCAACTGGCGGCCGTGCTGGCCGCCGTGCCGGGCCTGGCCGAGGTGCGGCTGTTTGTGGTCGACGCGCGAGGTGCCGGCGCGCTGTGGCCGCTGCTGCGGCTGGGCAGCGAGCCCGGGCCCACGCCCTGGGGCACGGCCGCGCTGCAACTGTGGCAGCGCGACCCACTCCGACCCGAGGGCCTGCGTGTGCAGATGTGGCTGGCAAGCCAGGCTGACGGCCCCGCCGGCCCATGGCCGCTGCGCGTGCGCTACACCGCGCTGCGCTCGGGCGATGTGTTCGAGCTGAGCCTGCTGGCACCACCCGAACCCGCGCCTTGAATCCGGCCACAGCGGCCCCAGGTGCTGGCCAGGAGAAACACATGCAAACGCTTTACAACTCCGACAGCTTCGTGGTCGTGTCTTTTGATCTGACTGCGCACGATCAAACGCCCGATCAAACGCCAGACCAGGCGCCTGACAACGCGGCCATGCCACCGCGCCCGCCGCGCGGTGGCTTCGAGATCGTCGACAAGCAGGCGCGCAAGGAGATCTTCATCGAAGGCGCGCTGGCCGAGCACTTCCAGCAAGGCGTGCGGGCCCTGGTGGCCGGCCAGCGTGGCGACGACCCAGCAGCGCTGCATGCGGTGATCGACGACTTCATTGCCGGTTACACCGCGCTGGCGCAGCAGCCGGTGCTGTTGCATTGAAGCCCGTGCATTGAAGCCCGAGCATTGAAGCCCAGGCACTGAAACCCTGCCGCTTGCCCTGGCACGGCGCCTGCCGCAACATGCAGCCGCATGGGCAAGGCAGCAGTCAGCGCACAGTGCATCACCTCGCCGGGGCTCAGCGACGCCCCGGTGCTCGACCGCCTATGCACCCACTTCGTGTTGACACTGGCCTTGCGCCAGGGTGGCCAGTTCAACCTGCGCCGTGACTGGGCCAGCCTGCTCGGCCTGGTGGGCCGCCACCTGGTGTGGCCGGCGCCGGTGCTGGGCCGCTTGCGTGCCTACCTGGCGCGGCGTTGTGAGGGCCAGGCCAGCTGGCGCGGCCATGCGGCGCTGGCCGACGCCGCCTTCATCAACCGCCACGGCGCCTGGCGTGGGCCGTATGAAGACGGCACGCTGTTCTTCCACCTGGATGACTACCTGAAAGACGCGCCCAAGGATTTGGCCGCCGTGCTGGCCGCCACCTGTGACTGGCTGGCGCGTGACCTGAAGAAGCAGCACACCCAGGTGCAGCAGAACATCGACGCGCTGGCCCGGCTGCTGCAGCTGAACCCGGCCGAGCGGGCGCTGCTGCTGTACGGCACGCTGGCGCGCTACCAGCGTGACTTGCGCGGGCTGCTGCTGGAGTTCAAGGTCAGCAATGCCCAGCAGGCCTATGCGGCGATCGCGGCGGTGGCCGGGGTCGATGCGCGTGAGGTGGCCGAGGCGCTGCGCGCCGGCAGCCGGCTCGAGCGCATCGGCATGGTCGAGAACCTGATTTCCGAGCACAACATCACCGACCTGGCTGACCTGATGAAGGTCAGCGACCAAATGCCGCCGGTGCTGATGCGTGAATACCGCGGGCCCGATGAGCTGATGGCGGTGTTCACCCGCCCGGCGGTGCGCAGCACACTGACGGTGGCCGATTTCGCGTTTGTTGCCGACGAGGTGCGCCTGCTCACCCGCTTGCTCAAAAGCGCCCAGGCCGACGGCGTGGCCGGTGTCAACGTGCTGCTGTACGGGCCACCCGGCACCGGCAAGACCGAGCTGGCCAAGGTCTGCGCCCAGGCCGCCGGCCTGGTGCCGTATGAAGTGGAATACGCCGACCGCGACGGCCATGCGCTCAGCGGCCGTGACCGCTACCGCTCATTGCAGATCAGCCAGGTGTTTCTCAAAGGCAGCCCCGATGTGGTGTTGCTGTTCGATGAGGTGGAGGATGTGTTCCCGCCGATCAGCGCCGACGCCGCGCAACTGCTGGCGCGGCTGGACAACGGCGACGGGCCGTCGGGCAGCGTCAGCGGCAAGGCCTGGGTCAACCAGATCCTGGAGAGCAACCGCGTGCCGGTGGTGTGGATCACCAACCGCATCGAGCAGATCGACCCGGCGTTCCGCCGCCGCTTCCAGTACCACCTGGCACTGAAGAGCCCGCCGCCCGGCGCCCGCCTGGCGCTGGTGCAGCGCGCGCTGGATGGCGCGGCCGTCAGTGACGGTTTTGCCGAGCGTCTGGCCGAGCGCCGTGGGCTGACACCGGCCCAAGTGCGCACAGCCGTGCGCTTTGCCCGCCTGACCGCCGACGACAGCGGCGGCGATGCGCTGGAGCCGCTGATCGAACGCCAGCTTGGCCATGCCGACCGGGCGCTGGGCCAGCAGGCCAGCGGCCACCGCGCGCGGCCGGTGGTGACGCACTACGACCTGTCGCTGCTCAACCTGGACAGCCGCTACCCCATCGAACGCATCATCGACAGCCTGCGCCTTCGTGCGGCCGGCACCTTGTGCCTGCACGGCCCGCCGGGCACCGGCAAGACCGCACTGGCCGAGCACATCGCCGCCACGCTGGGCCGCCCGCTGATGCTGCGCCTGGCCAGTGACCTGGTGAGCAAGTTCGTGGGCGACACCGAGCAGGCCATGGCGCGCATGTTTGCCGAGGCCGAAGACGAGCAGGCGGTGCTGCTGCTCGATGAAGCCGACAGCTTCCTGCGCAGCCGCCAGCGTGCCGAGCGCAGTTATGAAGTGACCGAGGTCAACCAGATGCTGGCCGGCATGGAGCGCTTTGGCGGCATCTTCATCTGCACCACCAATTTGTTCGACCAGATCGACGAAGCGGCGCTGCGCCGCTTCACCTTCAAGATCGGCTTTGCGCCGTTGACGCTGGCCCAGCGCTTGCGCATGTTCAGCGCCGAGGCGCTGGACAGCGTGGCCGACGCGCCTGACGCCGACCAGCGCCAGCGCCTGGTCGCGCTCGACTGCCTGACCCAGGGCGACTTTGCGGCCGTGCGCCGCCAGGCCACGCTGCTGGGCGCGGCGCTGCCGGCCGACGAGTTTCTGGCCCAATTGGAGGCAGAACACCGCAGCAAGCCCGAGGTTCGGCAGCGCCGGGGCATCGGATTTGGAGCCCGGCCGGGATAATCACCGCATGAAAGCCCACGCCTACACCCGTGCCGCCGGCCTGCCGGCCCTGCTGCAACAGCGCATCGCCATCATCGACGGCGCGATGGGCACGATGATCCAGCGCTACAAGCTCAGTGAGGCCGATTTCAGGGGCGCGCGTTTTGCCGACCATGGCAAGGATCTCAAAGGCAACAACGACCTGCTGCAGCTGACGCGGCCCGATGTCATCAGCGCCATCCACCGCCAATACCTGGCCGCCGGGGCCGACCTGATCGAGACCAACACCTTCGGCGCCACCAGCATCGCGCAAGAGGACTACGGCCTGGGCCACATTGCCCGCGAGCTGAACGTGGTGGCGGCCCGCCTGGCGCGCGACGCCTGCGACACCTTCAGCACGCCCGGGCAGCAGCGCTATGTGGCCGGCGCACTCGGCCCCACGCCGCGCACCGCCAGCATCAGCCCCGATGTGAACGACCCCGGCGCGCGCAACACCAGCTTCGATGAGCTGCGTGCGGCCTATCACGAGCAGGCCAGCGGCTTGCTCGAAGGCGGCTGTGACCTGTTTCTGGTCGAAACCATCTTCGACACGCTCAACGCCAAGGCCGCGATCTTTGCGCTGGACGAGCTGATGGAGCAGACCGGCGAGCGCCTGCCGGTGATCATCAGCGGCACCGTGACCGATGCGTCGGGCCGCATCCTGAGCGGCCAGACCGTGCCGGCCTTCTGGCACAGCGTGCGCCACGCCCGGCCGCTGGCGGTGGGCCTGAACTGCGCGCTGGGTGCGGCGGTGATGCGGCCTTACATCGAAGAGCTGGCCAAGGTGGCGGGTGACACCTTCATCAGCTGCTACCCCAACGCCGGCCTGCCCAACCCGATGGCCGAAACCGGCTTCGATGAAACGCCCGAAGTCACCGGCCGCATGCTGGCCGAGTTTGCGCAAGCGGGCTTTGTCAACATCGTCGGCGGCTGCTGCGGCACCACGCCCGAGCACATCGCCGAGATCGCGCGGCGGGTGGGTGGCTACCGGCCCAGGAGCCGGCACGACCCGCTGTTTTCGACGCTGCTGGCGGCCTGATCAGGCCGGCTGCGCTGCGGCGGCGGTCGGTGGCTCCAGGTCAGCCCACAGCGCATCGGGCGTGACGGTCAGGCCCACACTGGCCAGGTGCAATGCGTCGGCGGCGTTGCTGGGATGCAGAACCCACAGCGCGTCTTCCGGCCGCTTGCGGAACAGGTCACACCGCTGGGCTTGCACATCCACCAGCAGGTACTCCTGCAACATGGGCAGCTGGCGGTAGGCGGCGAACTTGTCGCCACGGTCGTACGCTGCGGTGGACGCCGACAACACCTCGACCACCAGCACCGGCTCACGCTTGATCAGCCGGTCACCCAGGTCGGTGGCGCTGCAGGTGACCATCAGGTCAGGGTAGAAAAAGCAGTCGGCGGCTTCCACCCGCAGCTTGACGTCACTGCCATACACCCTGCAGGGGCTGCCACGCAGGTGCTGGCGCAGGGCGATGGCGAGGTTCAGTGCCACCGTGGCGTTGCGGTCTTCACCGCCGGCCATCGCGAACACGTCGCCGCGCACAAACTCACGCTTGGTGGTCTGGGTGGCATCCCACGCCAGAAACTCGGCAGCCGTCATCGGCTGCTTCTGCACGGCATATCCCACGGTGCGCTCCGCTGCGATCAGGCTCATGCGCCAAAGTCTATCGTGTGCAACCCTAGAATGCACAGCTTCCCGAGGAGCGTTGCGACGGCGGTGGTCAACCCACCCGCCGCCAGGCTCGGGGCGGTGCGCAGCAGCCTAGGCGGTGTGGCACCTGGCAACGGCGCTCACCCATCGCCTGCAAGGGGCGCCCGGGTGAGCCGGGCGGCCAGAGCGGCCCACCGCCTGATGCCCATGACCGCTGCCACCCACCCCGTCCCCCCCATGCGCCTGGCCGGACTTGAGCCGGTGGCCATCGGCACCGGCAGCCTGTTCGTCAACATCGGTGAGCGCACCAATGTCACCGGCAGCAAAGCCTTTGCCCGCATGATCCTCGAAGGCCGCTATGAAGACGCATTGGCGGTGGCGCGCCAGCAGGTGGAAAACGGCGCCCAGGTGATCGACGTCAACATGGACGAGGCCATGCTGGACAGCGCTGCAGCGATGGACCGCTTCTTGAAACTGATCGCCAGCGAGCCCGAGATTGCCCGCGTGCCGATCATGGTCGACAGCAGCAAGTGGAGCGTGATCGAGACTGGCCTCAAATGCCTGCAGGGCAAGGGCATCGTCAACAGCATTTCGCTGAAGGAAGGCGAGGCCGAGTTTCGCCGCCAGGCCACGCTGCTGCGGCGTTATGGCGCAGCCACCGTGGTGATGGCCTTCGACGAACAAGGCCAGGCCGACACCTTTGCGCGCAAGACGCAGATTTGCGAGCGCGCCTACCGGCTGCTGGTCGACGAGATCGGCTTCCCGCCCGAAGACATCATCTTCGACCCCAACATCTTCGCCATTGCCACCGGCATCGAAGAGCACGCCAACTACGCGGTCGATTTCATCGACGCCACGCGCTGGATCAAGGCCAACCTGCCGGGCGCCAAGGTGTCGGGCGGGGTGAGCAATGTGAGCTTCAGCTTCCGTGGCAACGAGCCGGTGCGCGAGGCGATCCACACCGTGTTTCTGTACCACGCCATCCAGGCCGGCATGGACATGGGCATCGTCAACGCCGGCATGGTGGGCGTGTACGACGACCTCGATGCTGACTTGCGCGAGCGGGTGGAAGACGTGGTGTTGAATCGCCGCGCCGACTCCACGGAGCGCCTGCTGGAAGTGGCCGAGAACGTCAAGGGCGCGGCCAAGGACGACAGCCAGCGCCTGGCCTGGCGCGCCAACCCGGTGGACGCGCGCCTGAGCCATGCCCTGGTGCACGGCATCACCGACTTCATCAGCGACGACACCGAAGAATGCTGGCAGCGCATCCGCGGCGATGGCGGCCGCCCGCTGCATGTGATCGAAGGCCCGCTGATGGCGGGCATGAACGTGGTGGGTGATTTGTTCGGCCAGGGCAAGATGTTCCTGCCCCAGGTGGTGAAAAGCGCCCGCGTGATGAAGCAGGCGGTGGCCCACCTGCTGCCCTACATCGAGGCCGAGAAGAAGCTGCTGCAGGATGCCGGCGGCGATGTCAAACCCAAGGGCAAGATCGTGATCGCCACCGTCAAGGGCGACGTGCACGACATCGGCAAGAACATCGTCACCGT
>JANNMP010000168.1:0-3220 GCA_031398015.1 Burkholderiaceae bacterium | reverse complement strand
ACGGTCTCTTTCAGGCCGCAGCGACGGAAGCTGACGTTGATCAGACGCGAGATTTCTTTCTTCTTCAGTGCCTTGTTGATGTTGCTGAAAGGCAGGCCCTTGGGCAGGATTTCGCTGAGCAGCGCGCGGCCCACGGTGGTGTCCACCAATTTGGTCTCGGCCACGAAATTGCCGTCGGCGTCTTTCACATGCTCGGTCAGGCGCACCGCGATCTTGGCGGTCACTTCGACGGCATGGTTGTCCAGCGCGCGCTGCACCTCCACGATGTCGCTGAAGATCATGCCCTCGCCCTTGCCGTTGGTGCGCTCACGGGTGGCGTAGTACAGGCCCAGCACCACGTCTTGTGACGGCACGATTGACGGCTCACCCGAGGCCGGGAACAGCACGTTGTTGGACGCCAGCATCAATGTGCGGGCTTCCATCTGCGCCTCGATGCTCAAGGGCACGTGCACAGCCATCTGGTCACCGTCGAAGTCGGCGTTGAAGGCCGAGCACACCAGCGGGTGCAGCTGAATGGCCTTGCCTTCAATCAACACCGGCTCGAAGGCCTGGATGCCCAGGCGGTGCAGCGTGGGCGCGCGGTTCAGCAGCACCGGGTGCTCCTTGATCACTTCTTCAAGAATGTCCCAGACCACCGGCGTGCCGGATTCGACTTCCTTCTTCGCCGCCTTGATGGTGGTGGCGATGCCCATGGCTTCGAGCCGGCTGAAGATGAAGGGCTTGAACAGTTCCAGCGCCATCAGCTTGGGCAGACCGCACTGGTGAAGCTTGAGCGTGGGGCCCACCACGATGACCGAGCGACCAGAGTAGTCCACCCGCTTGCCAAGCAAGTTCTGGCGGAAGCGGCCGCCCTTGCCCTTGATCATGTCGGCCAGGGATTTGAGCGCGCGCTTGTTGGCACCCGTCATCGCCTTGCCGCGGCGGCCGTTGTCCAGCAGGCTGTCCACCGCCTCCTGCAGCATGCGCTTTTCGTTGCGAACGATGATCTCGGGCGCCTTCAGCTCCAAGAGCCGTGCCAACCTGTTGTTGCGGTTGATGACGCGGCGGTACAGGTCGTTCAGGTCACTGGTGGCGAAGCGGCCACCGTCCAGCGGCACCAGCGGGCGCAGGTCGGGCGGCAGCACCGGCAGCACCGTCATCACCATCCACTCGGGCTTCATGCCGCTCTTCTTGAAGGCTTCCATCACCTTCAGGCGCTTGCTGTTCTTCTTGACCTTGAGTTCCGAGCCGGTCATGTCGCCACGCAGGCGCTCGATCTCGACGTCCAGGTCCATGTCGGCCAGCAACTTCTGCACGCCTTCGGCACCCATCAGCGCCACGAACTCGTCACCAAACTCGGTGCGCTTCGCGTCGAAGTCTTCCTCGGTCATGATGCCGAACTTCTTCAGCGGCGTCATGCCCGGGTCCACCACCACGTAGGCCTCGAAATACAGCACGCGCTCGATGTCGCGCAGCGTCATGTCGAGCACCAGGCCCAGACGGCTTGGCAGGCTCTTCAGGAACCAGATGTGGGCGCAAGGCGCGGCCAGGTCGATGTGGCCCATGCGGTCACGCCGCACCTTGGTCTGGGTGACTTCAACGCCGCACTTCTCGCAGATGACGCCACGGTGCTTCAAGCGCTTGTACTTGCCGCACAGGCACTCGTAGTCCTTGATGGGCCCGAAGATCTTGGCGCAGAACAAGCCGTCACGTTCGGGCTTGAAGGTGCGGTAGTTGATCGTCTCGGGCTTCTTGACTTCACCGAACGACCAGGAACGGATTTTCTCGGGCGAGGCGATGCCGATCTTGATGGCATCGAAATGCTCGTCAGGGGTGAACTGACGGAAGAGGTCCAGCAAACCTTTCATGTGATTCTCCTTTTCCGCGATCAGTTCTTTTCCAGTTCCATGTCGATGCCCAAGGAACGAATCTCCTTGACCAGGACATTGAACGATTCCGGCATGCCGGCTTCGATGGCGTGTTCGCCCTTGACGATGTTCTCGTAGACCTTGGTGCGGCCGTTCACGTCGTCGGATTTCACCGTCAGCATCTCCTGCAGCACATAGCTGGCACCGTAGGCTTCCAGCGCCCACACTTCCATCTCACCGAAGCGCTGGCCACCGAACTGCGCCTTGCCGCCCAGCGGCTGCTGGGTCACCAGGCTGTACGGGCCGGTGGAGCGGGCGTGCATCTTGTCGTCCACCAGGTGGTGCAGCTTGAGCACATGCATGTAGCCCACCGTGGTGGCGCGCTCGAAGGCCTCACCGGTGCGGCCGTCGTACAACTGGGCCTGGGTCCGGGTGGCGGTCAGCCCCTTCTTGGCGGCGATGTCGTCCGGGTAGGCCAGCTTGAGCATGGCGCGGATTTCGCTCTCCTTGGCACCATCGAACACCGGCGTGGCAAACGGCACGCCCTTGCTCAGGTTGCCGGCCATCTCGACGATGTCGGCGTCGCTCAGCGCATCGATGTTCTCGGTCTTGCCCCCCGACTGGTTGTACAGCTCGTCGAAGAACTTGCGCAGTTCGGCGATGCGCGCTTCACCCTGCAGCATGTCGCCGATGCGCTGGCCGATGCCCTTGCCGGCCCAGCCCAAGTGCACTTCCAGCACCTGGCCCACGTTCATGCGCGAGGGCACGCCCAGCGGGTTGAGCACGATGTCGGCGGGCGTGCCGTCGGCCATGTAGGGCATGTCTTCGACCGGCACGATCTTGGAGACCACACCCTTGTTGCCATGCCGGCCGGCCATCTTGTCGCCAGGCTGCAGGCGGCGCTTGACGGCCAGGTACACCTTCACCATCTTCAGCACGCCGGCAGGCAGCTCGTCGCCCTGGGTCAGCTTCTTGCGCTTTTCTTCGAACATCAGGTCAAAGCTGTGGCGCGTCTGCTCCAGGCTGTTCTTGATGCTCTCCAGCTGGTTGGCCACCTCGTCGTCGGCCGGGCGGATGTCGAACCAGTGGTACTTCTCCACCGAGGCGAGATACGCCTTGTCGATGACCGTGCCCTTGGCGATCTTCTGCGGGCCGCCGTTGGCCGGCTTGCCGTTCAGCAGCTTCTCGATGCGGTCGAAGGCGTCGGCCTCGACGATGCGCAACTGGTCGTTCAGGTCAAGCCTGAACCGCTTCAACTCATCGTCGATGATCTGCTGGGCGCGCTTGTCGCGCACGATGCCTTCGCGGGTGAAGACCTGCACATCGATCACCGTGCCATTGGTACCCTGGTCGACACGCAGCGAGGTGTCTTT
>JANNMP010000435.1:0-7923 GCA_031398015.1 Burkholderiaceae bacterium | reverse complement strand
CTCGGCTTCCATGGCGCGGCCGGCATAGGCTGGAATGGTGTGGGCGATGCCCTCGGTTGAGCTGTGGCTGGCCGGTCGGGCCAGGCCTGGGCACGCAGGCCGGGCGCAGTGGCGGTCAAAACGCTGGCGGCTGCGGCCAGGCTGAAGCGGCGTCGTTGCACGGGGTTGCTTGCGGCAGGTGTGGTGTCAGTGGCCCAGCGCACTGCGCCTTTCGGCCAGCAGCAGCGCCAGGCCGGCGTGGCTGGACGCCGTGCCGAAGACCTGGTTGTCTGGCCGCAGCAGCGCTGCGTTGCAGGCATGGCGCGCCAGCCAGGCGGCCACCACGCCGTCTGCCTCATGCAGGCCGGGTGTGCCGGGTGTGCCGAGTGAGATGCTGGTCAAGCCTGGTTCGGCAGCCGGCGGCGACAGGCCCGTGCCCAGCACCAGACGCCAGCCGTTGCCGAGGCGCTGGTCCATCAGCAGGCCATCGGCCAGCCGTGGCTGCGCAAAAAGGCAGCCGCAGCCGCTGCTTTGCACAGCCGACAGGAAGCCAGCCTCCAGCCTGGGCATCACGTCCTGGCGCGGCGTGTCGGGCACCACGCCGCCGCAATCGGCCAGCAGTTGCGCGTCCCGCGCGCGTGCCTTGGCCACGTCACGCTCGCAGACCACCGCGCCAATGGCCTTGATGCGGCTGGTGAGCGCGCGCACATGGGCCGCGCGCTCGCTGCCGTAACTGTCGAGCAGGGCCTCGGCCTGCTGCCGCTGCGTGAATCGCCCGAGGTGTTTGCCCAGCGGGTGAAAGACGAGATCCAGCGCTGGGGCCCGGTGGTCAAGGCCACCGGCTTCACACCCGAGGATTGATGGTGATGGCAGACCACACCCGCGCCGCGACGGTCACGCTCAACGGTGCCCAGACCCTGCTGCGCCTGCTGCAGGCCGAAGGTGTGCCGGCTGTGTTCGGCATCGTCGGCGGCAAGATGGCACCGCTGCTGCATGCGCTGTCGCTGTCTGACACGCCGTTCCACGGCGTGCGCCACGAAGCCGCCGCGCCGATCATGGCGGCGGCCGTGTTTGCCAGCACCGGCCGGGTGGCAGTGGCCATTGGCGAGATGGGGCCGGGCGGGCTGAACCTGGCGTCGGGCGCCGGCGTGGCCTTCAACAACAACCTGGCGGTGCTGTTGATCACCACCAACCAGCACCGCGCCGCCAGCTACCCGCATGCCGGCATGTTCATGGACATGGACACCCGCGCCGTGCTGGCGCCGCTGACCAAATGGAACGCGGTGGTGCACGACGCGCGCCGCCTGCCCGAACTGGTGCGCACCGCGTTCCGCCAGGCGCTGAGCGGCCGGCCAGGCCCCGTGCACCTGGACATCCCGCAAGACGTGCTGCAGACCCAGGTCACCTGGCAGGCCGATGAATTCGGCCTGCCGCCATCGCGTTACCGCGCCACCACTGGCCCGCGCCCGGCAGCAGCGCTGGTGGCCGATGCCGCCACGCTGCTGCAGCAGGCCAGGCGGCCGCTGATCGTGGCCGGCGGCGGCGTGGTGCATGCCGGCGCGGATGCCGCCGTGCGCCGCCTGTCAGCCTGTTTGAACGCGCCGGTGGTGCCCACGCAGATGGCGCTCGGCGTGGTCGCCAGCAGCCACCCGGCCTTCATCGGCCACGGTGGGTTGATCGCCGGTGACGCGGTGCTGGCGGCCTTCGACCAGGCCGATGTGGTGGTGGCCATCGGCTGCCGCTTCTCGTCGTGGATGTGGGACGCGTTGGGGCCGCTGGCGCGCCGCCGCCACCAGTTGATCAACATCAACATCGACCCATCGGCGCTGGGCAGCCCGGCCTTGCACTGCGTGGCGATGCAGGCCGACGCCCGGCTGGCGCTGGACGACCTGCTGGCCGCCCTGCCCGCCCAGACCGGCACCGGCCCAGGCTGGCTGGCCAGCCTGCGCAGCGTGCGGGCCGCGTACGACGCACGTTTGGCGGCGATGGTGGACGAACCCGTCGCCGCCGGCACGCCCATGCACCCGGCTGCGCTGGCCCATGCGGTGGGCCAGGCGCTGCCGGCCGACGCGCTGGCGGTGTACGACGGTGGCCACACCACGTTCTGGAGCAACGACCTGACGCCGGTGCACGCGGTGCGCACGCGTTTCCACGACCCCGGCATGAGCCACCTGGGCTTCGGCCTGCCGTACGCGCTGGCGCTGCAGCTGCAACACCCCGGCCGCTGCGTCTTCAACCTCACCGGTGACGGCTCGTTCGGCTTCACGCTGCAAGAGCTGGACACCGCGCGCCGCCTCAAGCTGCCGGTGATCACCGTGGTCCACAACAACGCCAGCTGGGGCGTGATCCGCATGGGCCAGAAGATGGCGCTGGGCTTCGAGTTCGGCACCGCGCTGGACGGCACCGATTACGGGGCCATCGCGCGTGGCTTCGGCTGCCATGGCGAGGTGGTGCACGACGCGCGTGACATTGCAGCGGCCATCGCCCGCGCGCGCGCCTCGGGCCTGCCGGCGGTGATCGACTGCCACACCAGGTTCCTGCCCCATCCAGCGGCCGGCGCCTTCGGCAGCATGAACCGCTATGGCTTCGAGGCGCTGACGCGGGAGGCGTCAGCAGCCCACCACGCCTGAACGGCCGCTGCTGATCGCCGCCACCCGGTGGCGGCGGGCTGTCGATGTCACTGCTCGACACCAACGTCGCCGCCGGGCTGCGCGAGCCGCAGCCTTGCGGTGGCGTGCCGGCCTGGTTGGCGCAACTGGCCGGACGCAACCCCGGCAGCAACCCTGCGCCAATCTGGCGCAGCAGGCTGGCCGCAGCCGGCACAAGCACCCGCTGGCGCAGCGCGCAAACCAGCGCTCCACTGCAATGGTCAACCCATGTGCCCGCATGCTTGGCGCCACCCGCGTGGTGCGGCGCCGGTTGCCCATGCACCCCGCCGCCCGCCCAACCGGAGACTTGCCGATGAACACCGCCTTGAAGACCGCCGCCGACACCATCCTCAACTACAGCACCAGCGGCCGCGCCGGTGGCGCCCCCGGTGTGGTGGCCATGGCCACCGACCGCCAGGCCAACACCTACGAAGGCTGCGCCGGTGTGCGCGCGCTGGGCCAGGGCCAGCCGATGACCACCGATTCGGTGATGGCGATCTTCTCCACCACCAAGGCCATCACCGGCACCACGGTGATGCAACTGGTCGAAGAAGGCCGCATCAAACTCAGTGACGCTGCCAGCCAGTACGTGCCCGAGATCGCCGAGATCCAGGTGCTCGACGGCTTCGACGCCGGTGGCCAGCCCCGGCTGCGGGCGCCCAAGCGCGACATCACGGTGGACGACCTGCTGCTGCACACCGCCGGCTTCTGCTATGAATTCTTCAGCCCCGACGACCTGCAGTACCGCACCGCCAAGGGCATTCCCACCGTGGTGTCCAGCAGTTTTGCCAGCATCCGCAGCGTGCTGCTGCATGACCCGGGTGAGCGCTGGACCTACGGCGTCAACATCGACTGGCTGGGCAAGATCGTCGAGCAGCAGCGTGGCCAGCGCCTGGGCCAGGTGATGGCCGAGCGGGTGTTCGCCCCGCTGGGCATGGCCAGCACCGCGTTCACCATGAACGACAGCATGCTGGCACGCCGCGCCACCCTGCATGACCGGGCGCAGGACGGCAAGCTGACCCCCCTGCCCGACCTGGTGCTGCCGCAGCCGCCCGAGCTGGACATGGGCGGCCATGGCCTGTACGCCACGGTGGGCGACTACATGCAATTCATCCGCATGCTCCTGAACGACGGTGCCGGTGCCCATGGCCGGGTGCTGAAAAAGGAGACAGTCGATTTCATGTTCCAGAACGGCCTGCCGGCCGGCATGGCCAGCGGCGGCTGGTCCACATCGATCCCGTCGCTGTCGAACAGCGGTGAATTCGACCCCGGCGTGCCCAAGACCTGGGGCCGCAGCTTCCAGCGCAACGAGGCACCCACCGCCAGCGGCCGGCCGGCAGGCTCGGCCATGTGGGCCGGCCTTGGCAACCTGTATTACTGGGTCGACCGCGCCAACGGCGTGGGCGGCTTCTGGGGCAGCCAGATCCTGCCGTTTATGGACGCGGTGTCCTACCCCGGCTTCGTTGACTTCGAAGCGGCGGTGTACCGCCACCGCTGAGGCGCACGGCGCCCGGGTTGCAGCGCGCCGGGGTTGCAGCGCGCACTTGGTGGCATGCTGGGCGGGCCGGCGCACTGCACGCGCCGGCTTGCCGAGGCCAGCCCCATGACCACCACGATGACCACCACCCGCCCCAGCGTCGCCGCCAAGCGCGCCAGCTTCCGCCAGCTGCACCACAGCGGCTGTTTCGTGATGCCCAACCCCTGGGACCTGGGCAGCGCGCTGTGGCTGCAGAGCCTGGGCTTTGCCGCGCTGGCCAGCAGCAGCGCCGGCGTGGCCTGGGCCCATGGTCTGGCCGACAACCACATCAGCCTGGACTTGGCGCTGGACCATCTGCGCGCCCTGGTGCAGGCCACTGACCTGCCGGTGAACGCCGACTTCGAGAACGGCTTCGGTGCCGACCCGGCGGCCGTGGCCCACAGCGTGGGCCTGGCGGTGGCCACCGGCGTGGCCGGGCTGTCGATCGAAGACTCCACCGGCGATGCTGCGGCGCCGCTGTTTGCGCTGGACATGGCCGTGGCACGGCTGCGCGCTGCACGTCTGGCCATCGACGCCAGCGGTGCCGATGTGCAGCTGGTCGGCCGCGCCGAATGCTTCCTGGTCGGCCGGCCCGACCTGGCCGAGACCATCCACCGCCTGCAGGCCTATGCCGCCGCCGGCGCCGACGTGCTGTATGCGCCAGGCATCAAGACGCCCGAGCAGATCAGCGCGCTGGTGGCTGCGGTGGCGCCCAAGCCGCTGAACCTGCTGGTGGGCGGCGAGAGTGCGCTGACCGTGGCCGACATCGCCGCGCTGGGCGTGCGCCGCATCAGCGTGGGCGGTGGCCTGGCGCGGGCAGCCTGGGGCGGTTTGCAGCGCGCTGCGCGAGTGCTGGCCGAACAAGGCAGGTTCGACGGTTTTGCCGGCGCCGCGTCGGGCGCCGAGCTGAATGCGCTGTTCGGTGCGCGGCGCCCGGCGCCCTGAACCCGATTGACGCCGCGCCGCACAGCGCACTACCTTGCTCACATCTTAGCAAGTTGCCTTGCATGCAAGCCGCGCCGCTGCACCTCGATACCCCGCCCTGGCGTCTGAGCGGCACGGTGCTGGGTGCGCTGCTGAACGACCCGGCGGCCTTGGCAGCGCTGGGCGATGCGTTGCACCAGCCGCCGCACAAGGCGCCGCCGCGTGCGCCGGTGCTGGAGGTCAAGCCGCGCCACACCTGGGCCGCCGACGGTGACGCCATCGCCGTGCCCGGCGCCGTGCTGGTGGGTGTGTCGCTGGCCATCGTGCTCGGCCACGGCGCGCACCGGGTGCAGGCCAGCGACGCGCTGGCGCTGGTGGCCGGCTGGCTGGTGGCCGGTGATCTGAGCCTGCCGCTGCCAGGGCATTACCGGCCGTCGGTGCGCTTGAAGGCACGCGACGGCTTTTGCCCGCTGGGCCAGGTGCTGGTGCCGGCAGCGGCCGTGCCGCAGCCCGATGCGCTGGCCACGCAGGTGCTGGTTGATGGCGTGTGCGTGCAGCGTGCCAGCACCGCCGGCCGGCAACGCGGCGTGGCGCAACTGATCGCCGATGTCAGCCAGTTCATGACCCTGCAGCCCGGTGATGTGCTGCTGCTTGGCGCCACCCATGGCGCGCCGCTGGTGTTGCCTGGGCAGGCGGTGCAGTTGCTGATCGACGGCGTCGGCACGCTCGGCTTCACGCTGGTGGCCGAGCCATGAAGACCGCCCGCGTTGCGTACGACGGCGCCGTGCACCGCGCCAAACCCCATGCCCATGGCCTGCAGCTGGCCGACGGCCGTGTGCTGGCCGACGAGGCCGTGGTCTGGCTGCCGCCGTTCGACGTGGGCACGGTGATCGCGCTGGGCCTGAACTACGCCGACCATGTCAAAGAGCTGGCCAAGGAATTGACCGTCAGCAGCCAGGACGAGCCGCTGGTGTTCTTCAAGACCGCCAGCGCGCTGCTGGGCCACCGCGGCCACACCCGGCGGCCGGCGGGCGTGGCCTTCATGCACTATGAATGCGAGCTGGCGGTGGTGATCGGCCGCAGCGCCCGCCACGTGCAACGCGCCGACGCCCTGGCCCATGTGGCCGGCTACACCGTGTGCAATGACTATGCGGTGCGTGACCATCTGGAGAACTGGTACCGCCCCAACCTGCGGGTGAAAAACCGCGACGGCGGCACCGTGCTGGGCCCCTGGCTGGTGAGCGCCGATGCCGTGCCCGACCCGCAGGCGCTGGCCCTGCGCAGCTTTGTCAACGGCCACCTCACCCAGCAAGGCCACACATCGAAGATGGTCAACAGCGTGGCGGCGCTGATCGAATACCTGAGCAGCTTCATGACGCTGCAAGCCGGTGACGTGATCCTGACCGGCACGCCCGACGGCGTGGTCAACGTCAATGCTGGTGATGTGGTGGAGTGCGAGATCGACGGCATCGGCCGGCTGCAGAACACCCTGGTCGACGAACCGCCGTTGCCATGACAGGAGCCCCCGCATGCGCATCCAGCATTTGATCGACGGCCGGCCGCTGGACAGCGCCGACACCTTGTTGACCGTGAACCCTGCCACCCAACAGGTGCTGGCCGAGGTGGCTGCCGGCGGCGCGGCAGAAGTCAACGCTGCTGTGGCTGCCGCCAAGGCCGCCTTCCCGAAATGGGCCGGCCTAAGCGCCGCCGAGCGCGCCCGCCTGCTGCGCAAGCTGGGCGACCTGATCACTGCCGACGTGCCGGCCATCGCCCGCACCGAAACCGACGACACCGGCCAGGTCATCAGCCAGACGGCCAGGCAGCTGGTGCCCCGCGCGGCCGACAATTTCCACTACTTTGCCGAGATGTGCACCCGGGTGGACGGCCACACCTACCCCACGCCCACGCACCTGAACTACACCCTGTTCCACCCGGTGGGCGTGTGCGCGCTGATCAGCCCCTGGAACGTGCCCTTCATGACCGCCACCTGGAAAGTGGCACCGGCGCTGGCCTTTGGCAACACCGCCGTGTTGAAGATGAGCGAGCTGAGCCCGCTGAGCGCCGCGCGCCTGGGCGAGCTGGCGCTGCAAGCCGGCATCCCGCCGGGGGTGTTGAACCTGGTGCATGGCACCGGCCGCGATGCCGGCGAGCCACTGTGCCGCCACCCTGATGTGCGCGCCATCAGCTTCACCGGCAGCACCGCCACGGGGCAGCGCATCGTCCAGTCTGCGGGCTTGAAGAAGTTCAGCATGGAACTGGGCGGCAAGAGCCCGTTCGTGGTGTTTGCCGATGCCGACCAACCACGCGCGCTGGACGCGGCGCTGTTCATGATCTTCAGCAACAACGGTGAACGCTGCACCGCCGGCAGCCGCATCCTGGTGCAGCAGAGCATCTACGCCGACTTTGCCGACAAGTTTGCCGCGCGCGCCCGGCGCATCAGCGTGGGTGACCCGCTGGACGAGGCCACCACCATCGGCCCGATGATCAGCCCGGCCCACCTGGCCAAGGTGCGCAGCTACATCGACCTGGGCCCCAGGGAAGGCGCCACGCTGCTGTGTGGCGGGCTGGGCGCGCCCGACCTGCCTGCGCATCTGCAGCAGGGCAACTTTGTGCTGCCCACGGTGTTTGCCGATGTCGACAACCGCATGCGCATTGCACAAGAAGAAATCTTCGGCCCGGTGGCCTGCCTGATCCCGTTCAGCGACGAAGCCGACGCGGTGGCCAAGGCCAACCACACCGCCTACGGCCTGAGCAGTTATGTCTGGACCGAGAACCTCGGCCGTGCCCACCGTGTGGCCGCCGCCATCGAGGCCGGCATGTGCTTTGTCAACAGCCAGAACGTGCGTGACCTGCGCC
>JANNMP010000415.1:0-4687 GCA_031398015.1 Burkholderiaceae bacterium | reverse complement strand
GCACGATCAGCAGCGACAACACCATCGCCAGCACCGGGCGGCGGATCGAGACTTCAGACAGTTTCATCGTCTGCTCAGACCGCTGACGCTGCGCGTGCCGGCACGCCGGACGCCGCAGCGGCCGGCCGGCTGCCCGGCTTGGCCTCGCTGCCGGCCTTGCTGATGTCCACCACCCGCAGCGCCAGGCCGTCGGCACGCATCAGCCGCGCCTGGCCGGCCAGCACCACGGTGTCGCCCTCAGCCAAAACACCAGCCAGGCCGCTGAGCAACTCCACCTTGCCCGCCACGCGCTGGCCGATGCGCGCTTCCACCCGCTTGGACACCGGGCCCTTGTCGCCCGGCAGCACCTGGACGACGAATTGCTTGTCGCCCATTGGCACCAAGGCTTCTTCAGGCACCACCAGCGCCGCCTCGCGCACCGAGAACACCACCCGGGCGCGGGCGAACATGCCGCTGCGCAGCACACCGTCGGGGTTGGCCAGCCGGGCCCGCACCAGCACCGCGCGGCCGTTGGCGTCGAGCTGCGAATCGAGCGCGCCGACCACCGCCTTGAGCTTGCGCCCGGGCAGCGCGTCGAGCGACACCTCCACCGCCTGGCCGGTCTTGATGCGGCTCAAGAAGCGCTCAGGCAGGCGGAAGTCAACCCACACCGACGACACATCGTCGAGCGTGACCAAGTCAGCGCCGTCCTTCACATAGTCACCCAGGCTCACCAGCCTGATGCCGGCGATGCTGTCGAACGGCGCAAACACCTTCAGCCGCGCCACCTGGGCCTGGGCCAGCGCCACCTGGGCCATGGCCACATCGAGTGCGGCGGCGGTCTGGTCCAGCGCGCTCTGGCTGACGAAGTTCTGCGCCACCAGCTCACGGCTGCGCTGCAGGTTGGTGCGGGCGATGCCTGCCTGGGCGTCGGCCTGCTTCAGCTGGGCCTGCTGCAGGCTGTCGTCCAGCTGCACCAGCAACTGGCCACGCTTGACACGCTGACCGTCGGCAAAGCCCAGCTTGACGATGCGCCCGCTGACCTCAGGCCGCAGCACCACACCCTGGTTCGATCGCAGCGTGCCCACCGCCTGGGCGTCGTCTTCGAGCCGCATGCGCTGCACCTTGCCCACTTCCACCGCCACCGGGCCGCCGGGGACACCGCCGCCGGCACGGTTGCCGCCGGTTGCAGTGGCCCCGGGCGGCCCACCGGGCGCGCTGGCAGCGGCTGTGCTGGCGGCCCCAGTGGGCCGGTTCTGCAGCCACCAGGCCGCACCCGCCGCCCCTGCCAGGCCCACCACCACCACCACCACGCGCAAGGTTCTCATCCAGCCAGCTCAACCATCATCGCTTGACTGTAACGGCGGGCTTCAAGCGCCGCTGCGCAACGTGGCCACACCCTTGTTGGCCAGTGCATCCGCGCGTTCGTTGCCTGGGTCACCGGCATGGCCGCGCACCCAATGCCACTGCACATCATGCTGGGCCACCAGCGCATCGAGCCGCTGCCACAGCTCGATGTTCTTCACCGGCTTGTTGTCGGCGGTGCGCCAGCCGCGCTTCTTCCAGCCGTGGATCCAGCCGGTGATGCCGTCCTTCACATACGAACTGTCGGTGTAGACGGCCACTGCCGTGCGGCGTTTGAGCGTGGCCAGCGATTCGATCACGGCGGTGAGTTCCATGCGGTTGTTGGTGGTCGATGCTTCGCCGCCAAACAGCTCTTTTTCATGGCCGCCCCAGCGCAGCCAGGCACCCCAGCCGCCCGGGCCGGGGTTGCCCTTGCAGGCGCCGTCGGTGTAGATCACCACGGGCTCGCTGCTGAAGTCGTTGCTCTGCGCCGGCATTCAGTCCTGCTCCTGGGTCGGTTGCTCGTGGTGCGGCTGTGGCGCCGGTGTGCCCAGCGCCTGGCGCCAGGCCGGTGGGGCACTGCGGTTGGTGGCCACTGCGGCCGCGCGGCGCTTGGCCACGGTCTGGCGCCGGGCCAGGCCGACCAAGCGCATGCCGCGCACCCGCTTGACCGCCTCGACCATGTACACCGCGCCCAGCACCGGCCAGCCGCGCGCGCCAGCGGCTTCCATCCAGCCAAAGCGTGCCAGGCCGGTCTCGGACTGCAGCGGCGGGCGCCAGCAGCCAAAGCGCCCACGCTCGACCTCGAAGCCCAACAGGCGCAGCCAATCGCGCGCGCGGCGGTAGCTGATGAATTCACCTGCGCTGGGCAGGTACAGCGGGCTGCTGCCACCCAGGCGCTGGCGCCAGTGGCCCAGGTGCTGGCGCAGGCCCCAGAGGCTGGCCGGGTTGAAGCCGACGATCACCACCCGGCCCTCGGGCACCAGCACACGCTCGACCTCGCGCAGCGTGTCATGCGGGTCACGCGCCAACTCCAACGCATGGGGCAGCAGCACCAGATCGAGGCTTTGGTTGGGAAAGGGCAAGGCGTCGAAATCGCAATGCAAGGCATGGCCGGCGTCCAGCGGCATCAGCGTGGACAGCGCGTCGTCGACCAGCGGCAGCGGCAGCGCCTCGGGCTCACGCAGACTGTCGCTGGCCACCCAGCGGTGCGGCATGCGGTTGGCGCGCAAGCCAGCCAGCTCAGGCAGGCCCATCTGCAAGGCATGGAAGCCGAACAGGTCGCTCACCGTGCGGTCAAGCTCGGCCTGCTCCCAGTCCAGCAGGTAGCGGCCCGGCGGGCTTTGCAGCCAGTGGGCCAACTCTATAATTGATCGATACCGCGTCATGAACCTCGTTGCCCTGCCCGCTTTCACCGACAACTACATCTGGATGCTGCACGACGGCCACCAAGCCATCGTGGTCGATCCGGGTGACGCGGCACCCGTGGCGGCAGCACTGGATGCACATGGCTTCACGCTGGCGGCAATTCTAGTGACCCACCACCACCCCGACCATGTCGGTGGTGTGCAGGCGCTGCGGCCACGCTTGTCGGGTGAGGTGTTCGGCCCGGCCCGCGAAACCATCCCCCAGCCCACCGTGCCGCTCAACGGTGGTGACAGCATCCAGGTGCTGGGCTTGCCGTTTCAGGTGATCGACGTGCCCGGCCACACCGCCGGCCACATCGCCTACTTCATGCCGGCCAGCGGGCCCGGCATGGCGCCGATCCTGTTCTGCGGCGACACCTTGTTCTCGGGTGGCTGCGGCCGGCTGTTTGAAGGCACACCGGCGCAGATGCACCGCTCGCTTGGCCGCCTGGCTGACCTGCCCGGCGACACCCGGGTGTGCTGCGCCCACGAGTACACCGAAGCAAACCTCAAGTTCGCCACGGCGGTCGAGCCGGCCAATGCCGCGCTGGCCCGCTACACGCTGGCCTGCAGGCAGCAACGTGCGCAGGGCCTGCCGACCCTGCCGTCCACCATCGCGCAAGAGCGTGCGGTCAACCCCTTCATGCGCTGCGACTCGCCTGATGTCATCAGTGCCGCGCGGCATCGCGGTGCGGCCGATGACAGTGGGCCGGCGGTGCTGGGCGCTTTGCGCGAATGGAAGAACCAGTTTCGATGACAGCTCTCAACACCTGCCGACCGCCTCAGCTGACCCGTCTGGGCAGCATCACACCGCTGCTGCTGGCGGCCCTGCTGGCGGCATGCGCCACCGCACCGCCGCCACCGGCCGACAGCCCCGCGCCCATGGCTGCGGTGCCCGCGGCCTTGGCAACCAGCTTGCCGGCAGCGCCGCCGCCCAGCGCAGCAGCGCCATTGGCTGCGGTGCTGAGCGACGCGCCGGCCTTGCCGGTGGCGCCGCCCGCGCCGGTGGCCGTGGACCCGCTGCGCCCCACCGAGCTGCTCGACCTGAACGCGCCCGGCACCCGGGCCGACCTGTGGGCCCGCGTGCGCCAGGGCACGGCCATCCCCGACATGGACAACGAGCGGGTGCAGAAGTGGCAGCAGTACTACGCCAGCCGCCCCGACTACGTGCAGCGCATGACCGAGCGTGGCGGCCGCTACCTGTTCCACATCGTCGATGAAGTACACAAGCGCGGCCTGCCCAGTGAGCTGGCGCTGCTGCCCTTCATTGAAAGTGCGTTCAACCCGCAGGCCATGAGCAGCGCCAAGGCCTCGGGCATGTGGCAGTTCATCCCCGGCACCGGCCGAGATTTCGACCTGCGCCAGAACGTCTTCCGCGATGACCGGCGCGACGTGCTGGCCTCGACCCGCGCCGCGCTGGACTACCTGCAGATGCTGCACCGCATGTTCGGTGACTGGCAGCTGGCCTTGGCCGCCTACAACTGGGGCCAGGGCAGCGTGCAGCGCGCCATCGCCCGCAACCAGCAAGCCGGCCTGGCCACTGACTACGACAGCCTGCGCATGCCCGATGAAACGCGCAACTACTTCCCCAAGCTGCAGGCGGTCGAGAACATCGTGGCCAACCCGCAGTCATTCGGCCTGACATTGCCGGTGCTGCAGAACCACCCGTATTTCGTCTCGGTGGCCATCAACCGTGACATCGACCTCGACCGGGCGGCGCGCCTGGCCGGCTTGCCGCTGGACGAGTTCAAGCAGCTCAACCCGCAGATGAACAAGCCGGTGATCCTGAGCGCTGTGACACCGCAAGTGCTATTGCCGTTTGACAGCGCTGCGCGCTTTGTGCATGCGCTGTCACAACACAAAGGTGGCCTGGCCAGTTGGACCGCCTGGGTGGCGCCACGCACCATGAAAACCGCCGAGGCAGCACGCCAGGTCGGTATGACAGAGGCACAACTCAG
>JANNMP010000402.1:0-8930 GCA_031398015.1 Burkholderiaceae bacterium | reverse complement strand
CCCCCCCCCCCCACCACCCGCCTTTGACTGAGGCCGCCCCCCACGCTGTCGAACCCTAACCCGAACCACCTTTCCCTCCCCCCGCTCCTGCGCAGAACCCCTTGGTCCAAATTGCGGCCCGGGCGGCTGGCAGTGCGGGTGCAAGGCCTGCCCACGGCAGCGCCCAGCGCGGCGCCGCCGCCGCCAGCCTCCGCCCCGGCGGGCAGCCCCCAACCCAGCCGGGCACCTGAGCCCAGCGTGGCGCTGGACGGCACGCTCAACGGCCGCTGGCTCAACGCTGCCGCTGCGCCGGTGCAACTGCGGCTGGTGGCCGACGCCAGCGCGCGGCAAGTGCGCATCCAGCAAGCCGAGGCCCGTGCCGGCAGTGCGCTGGCGCGGCTCACCGGCCAGGCCACGGCCGACGGCAGCGGCTGGCGCCTGCAAGGCCAGGCCACGCTGCAGGATTTCGACCCCCGGCCCTGGTGGCGCGGCCCACCCGGCACGGCCTGGCAGCGCGGCCCGCACCGCCTGCAAGGCGAGGCCAGCGCGCAACTGCTGTGGCGCCCTGCCGCAGGCCCTGCCAGTGCGCTGGCCATCGACCGCCTGCTGGCGGCGCTGGACGGTAACGCCAGCCTGACGCTGGCCAACAGCCAATTGGCCGGCGTGCCGGTGGCAGGCCAGCTCAGCCTGCAAAGCCAGGGCCGCGGCGCCCAGGTGCAGGCCACGTTGACGCTGGCCGGCAACCGCCTGGCGCTGCAAGGCCAGGGCGGCGCCGCGCCATTGGCCGACCGCTGGCAGGTGACGCTGGCCGCGCCGGCGCTGGCCAGCCTGGTGCCGCTGCGTGCGCTGGCCACTGAGCTGGCGGCCATGCTGGCGCCCGACAGCCGCGCCGCACTGGCCAGCGCCTGGCCCAACGCCGGCAGCCTGCAGGCCGAGGTGTCGATCCAGGGCCGCTGGCCGGCGCAACAAAGCCAGGGCACGCTGACGGCCACCGGCCTGGCCACCGATGGCCTGCGCTTGCAGGCGGGCAACCTGGCCTGGCGCCAGGCCGAGCGCAGCGATGGGCCGCTCAGCCTGAGCCTGAACGCCCAGGGCTTGCGCAGCGCCAACCGGCAGCTCGACAACCTGGCCCTGACGCTGGCCGGCACGCTGGCCGAGCACCGCATCACAGCCACCGCCGACAGCCCGCTGCGGCCCCCCGCCTGGACCGAAAGCCTGCTCGGCCCCACCGGCACCGGCACCCAGCTGGCGCTGGCAGCACGTGGCCAATGGCGTGCCGGCGCCAACGCCAGGCCGGGCGCTGCGCTGGCCGGCGGCCGCTACTTGCTGCAGGGCCTCAGCCTGGACGGCGGCGCGCGCCAGGCCCAGGGCACCCAAGGCGGTGGCCGGCCCTGGCTGGCCGCGAAGGACTTGTCCGGCGAATTGCTGCTCGATGCCAGCGGCGCGCCGCAAGCGCTGCAACTGGCGCCCGGCCGGGTGCAGTTGCCGGCCACCGCGCTGAACTGGCGTGCGCTGGCGTGGCAAGCCGGTGCGGCTGGCGGCGCCGCCAGCGGCGGCAACCTGACCGTGGCGGCCGAGCTGGAAACCATCGACGTGGCGCCGTTGCTGGCCAAGCTGCAGCCCGAGATCGGCTGGCGCGGCAACCTGACCCTGGGCGGGCGCATCGACATCCGCAGCAGCGCCAGCACACTCGACGCCGACATCGTGCTGGCCCGCGTTGGCGGCGACCTGAGCATCACCGACGACCTGGGCCAGGCCCAGGCGCTGGGCCTGAGCGAGCTGCGCCTGGCGCTGGGCGCGCACGACGGCCGCTGGCAGCTGGCGCAAGGCCTGGTGGGTGCGCGCATCGGCTCGCTGGTGGGTGCGCAGGTGTTGAGCAACCCGGCGGGCCAGCGCTGGCCACAGCCCGGCGCCGCACTGCAAGGCCTGCTCGAAGCACGTGTTGCCGACCTGGGTGTGTGGGGCACCTGGGTGCCAGCGGGCTGGCGCCTGAGCGGCGCGCTCGACACTGAAGTGCAGTTCGCCGGCACGCTGGGGGCACCGGCGGTGACCGGCAGCATGCGCGGCAGCAGCCTGGGCCTGCGCAACCTGCTGGAAGGCGTGAACCTGACCGACGGCGAGCTGGCGCTGGCGCTGGCCGGTGACACGGCCCGCATCGAGCGGCTGCAGTTCCGGGGTGGCGACGGCAGGCTCGACATCAGCGGCGGCGCCGAACTCGGCGCCCAGCCCAGGCTGGCGCTGCAACTGGTGGCCGAGCGCTTCCGCCTGCTGGGCCGCATCGACCGCCGCGTGGTGGCCAGCGGCCGCGCCGATGTGCAGCTGGACGCCAGGCGGCTGCAGGTGGATGGTGACTTCAGCGTCGATGAAGGCTTCATCGATGTCGGCCGGGGCGACGCACCGACGCTGGACGCCGATGTGACCGTGCTGCGCAACGGCGCACCGCTGCGCACCGCCGCAGCGGCCGCAACGTCATCGGCAACGTCATCGGCAACGTCATCCACAACACCAGCCGCAACTACAGCCGCAACACCAGCCGCGCCGGCCGCTGCGGCCACGCGCACACCGCCCAGGCCAGCGCTGCAAACCCAGGTCCAGGTCAAGCTCAACCTGGGCAGCAAGCTGCAGTTGCGCGGCCAAGGGCTGGACACCCGGCTGCGTGGTGATCTGGTGCTCAGCAGCCCGGGCGGGCGGCTGGCGGTCAACGGCACGGTCAACACCGTCGACGGCCGCTATGCCGCCTATGGCCAGAAGCTGGAGATCACCCGTGGCCGCTTTGTCTTCAGTGGCGAGCCCGGCAACCCGCGCCTGGACGTGATGGCCATCCGCCCCAACCTGGACGTGCAGGTTGGCGTGCTGGTCGACGGCAATGCGCTGAACCCACGCATCCGCCTGTACAGCGACCCCGAGCTGGCCGACTACGACAAGCTGTCGTGGCTGGTGCTGGGCCGCAGCCCCGACGGCCTGGGCAGCGCCGACACCGCGCTGCTGCAGCGCGCCGCGTTCGCGCTGCTGTCGGGCAACTCGGGCGGGCCCACCGACCGCCTGCTGGAGGCCATTGGCCTGACCGATTTTTCGCTGCGCCAGACCGAGGGCGACACCCGCGACACCATCATCAGCCTGGGCAAGCAGCTGTCGCGGCGCTGGTACGTGGGCTATGAGCGTGGTGTGCAGGCCACCACCGGCACCTGGCAGCTGGTCTACCGCGTGGCCCAGCGCTTCACGCTGCGGGCGCAATCGGGCAGTGAAAACGCCATCGACCTGATCTGGACCTGGCGCTGGTAGCGGCCGGCAGATGCCAGGCTGCCGTCCAGGCGCATGCGAGAATTTCGCCGTCGCCGCCGTAGTTCAACGGATAGAACAAGCGCCTCCTAAGCGCTAGATACAGGTTCGATTCCTGTCGGAGGCACCAGGGCGCGCAGCCTTGCAGTGGCCTACAGGCCCACCAGATCGGTGGCACCAAAATCGGGCGACACCGAATCGCCCGGATGCCCGGTGTCGGTGAGCCGGCGCTCATGGGTGCGCTGCTTGGCCTGCATCTTGCCGATCACCACCGCCTCTTCGCGCAGCGACAGCGCAAACGGGTACAGCGAGCGCTCTTTGGCCGCCGCCTCGGGCTGGCCGCCGAAATCACCGATCTGCGACTTGATGTACTGGAAATCCACACCCAGCAGCACCGCCGGTGCATTCACCGCCTTGTTCATGCGCTCATCAGCCAGCACGTCGCAGCCCAGCATGCGCTCGTAATAGCGCACATGGCGCGGGTTCACTTCGATGATCAGCATGTCGAAGCCGCGGATGCGGTGGGCCACGATGTAGGCCACATGGAACAGCGTGGCCAGCACCCGCTTGGTGCCCACCACCGGGTCGATGGCCAGCTTGGTGAACTCACAGATCTTGCGGCCCTGGGCGCGCAAATGACCCACCTCGCTGGCAAAGGCCTCGTCGGCGCCGAGCCTGGCCGGGCTGTCGAACGACACGGTGATGGTGCCGATGACAACATCATCTTCCACCGCAGTGAGCGTGAAGCGGTTGACCGTGGGGTCGGTGGGCAGGCTCACCTGCTGGTAGCCGCGCCAGCCATAGCGGTCTTTGAGCAGGCTGTTGACGCGCCCGCGCCGTTCTTCGGAATCGGCCGTCTTGACCTTGAACCGCCTGGGGCCGGCCGGCCCGTCGGGCAACAGGTCGATGCGCGGGTCCTGCACCAGCATGTGGGCCCCCGGGCCACGCCACATCACGGATGCTGCAAAGATCGTGCTGGACTTCAAGGACGCACCAGTGTTGGGAGAGGTTGGGCTGCTGTATCGCACTGCTCTGCTCCGATCATAGCGATGGCTCGACGTGGTCTGGATGACCCACAGAGCGGGTCGTCCGGCCCATGATGGCTTGCGTTGGCCATTTGACAGCCTTCATTTGCCAGCGCCCCCGCGATCAAGGGGCGAGTTTCGCTGCAAAACCGCTGATCACAAATGATTTGTGTGCATCCAGCGGTGAACGCTTGGCAACGGCGGCGCCCACATCTGGCGCCGCAGCGCCGTCGATCAGTGCCTGCAGCGTGGCCAGGCTGTCGGCCTGCCAGATGGGCTTGTCGTGGCGGATGCGCAGCATGCGCGGGAAGCGCAGCGCAATGCCGCTCTTGTGGCGCGGGCTGTGGCCGATGCCTTCAAACGCCAGCTCGAACACCAGCGTGGGTTTGAGGCTGCGCACCGGGCCGAACTTCTCCAGCGTGTTGGCGCGGATCACCGCGTCCACGGCCTTGAATTCGGCGTCGCTCAAGCCCGAGTAGGCCTTGGTGAAGGTGAGCAGTTGCAGCGCACCGGGCACAGCCGGCCGGCGGGCGCTGATGGCCTGCACCACTGCATCGGCCTCGGCTGCGTTGGCCGGCGGCGTGGTCCACACCGCAAAGGTGTAGTCGGTGTACAGCCCCGAGCGGCGGCCGTGGCCGGCCTGGGCATAGACCAGCACCGCGTCCACCGTGTGCGGCTCGATCTTCCACTTCCACCACACGCCGTCGGCCTTGGTGCGGCCGCTGCCGTAGCCGGCGCTGCGCTGCTTGAGCATCAGGCCCTCGACGCCCAGCGCGCGGCTGTGCTGGCGCTGCGCCGCCAATGCTGCCCAGTCGCCGGCCGGCACCAGCGGCGACAGGCGCAGCGGCATGCCCGCCAGCAGCGCCTGCAGCCAGGCGCGGCGCTGCTGCTGCGGCGTGGCGCGCACGTCCTGGCCGGCATGCTCCAGCAAGTCATAGGCGACAAACTGCACCGGCACCTCGGTGAGCAGCTTGCGGCTGAGCGTCTTGCGCTGGATGCGCTGCTGCAGCCGCTGGAACGGCGCCGGCCGCGCGGCCTCGGGCAGCCAGGCCAGCAATTCACCGTCGAGCACGGTGCCGTCGGGCAGGCCGGCGGCGTTGGCCACCACCTCGGGGAAGCGCTCGGTCACCAGCTCTTCACCGCGCGACCAGATCCAGGTCTGCCCGGCGCGGCGCACCAGCTGGGCGCGGATGCCGTCGTATTTCCACTCGGCCAACCAGTCGGCCACCGGGCCCAGGCGCTGGGCCAGTGCGTCTGGCGGTGCGTCGTCCAGCGCATGGGCCAGGAAGAACGGATACGGCTGGCCGTTGGGCAAGGCCGGGGCCTCACCGGGCGCCGCCTCGGGTGCCAGCAGCGCGGCCAGGCCGGCGGCGCTGGGCGGCGTGCGGCCGTCGGTCCAGCCCATCATGCGCTGGGCGATCAGCTTGGCGTCCAGCCCGGCATGGCGGGCCAGTGCACGCTGCACCAGCAGCTTGCTGACGCCGACCCGAAAGCCGCCACCGATCAGCTTGACCAACAAGAAGCGCTGGTCGCCGGGCAGTTCGTCCCACCAGCAGCGCAAGGCCTGGGCCTGCAGGTCTGCCGGCTGGCCTCGCAGCGGCAGCAGGCGCTGGCCCATCCAGTCGGCCAGGCCCAGGCCACTGGTGCGGCTGGGCGGTGGCAGCACCTGGGCGATGGTTTCGGCCAGATCGCCCACGGCCTGGTAGCTGGCCTCGAACAGCCAGTCGGGGATGGCGGCCAGCGCCGTGGCCTCGGCGCGCAGCAGCGCGGTGGGCACGGTCTGGCGTGGCCGGCCGCCGGCCAGGAAGTACAGGCCCCAGGCGGCATCTGCTGGCGGCGCCTCGGCCAGATAGGCCTGCAGCGCGGCCAGCTTGGACTCGGTGGCGGTGCTGGCGTCCAGCGCGGCGTAGAGGGCGGCAAAGCGGCGCATCAGCCGGTGGGCCCCGCAGGCTCGGCGGCAGGCGCGGTGGGCAGCTCACCACCCTCGGCGCCGTATTCGGTGGCAAACGATGCCGCCTGCAAGCCGCGCTCACGCAGCCAGCGCACCAGCACCGCCTCCTGGCCGTGGGTGACGATCACCCGCTGGGCGCCGGTGGCATCGATCGCCCGCAACAGGCCGGGCCAGTCGGCATGGTCACTGAGCACAAAGCCACGGTCCACGCCCTGGCGGCGGCGGGCGCCGCGCAACTGCATCCAGCCGCTGGCAAAGCCGTCGCTGAAATCGCCCAGCTTGCGCGCCCAGGCGCTGCCATGCACCGCCGGTGGCGCCACCACCAGCGCGCCGCGCAGGGCTTGGGTGCGCGTGCGGTCGTCGGGTAGATCTGTGACCGGCCGCGCCTCGGGCAGCGACACGCCGGCCGCCTGGTAGGCAGCGTTCAACGGCAGCACCGCGCCGTGCACAAAGATCGGGCCGATGCCGGCGTCCACCCCGGCCAGCAGGCGCTGGGCCTTGCCATAGCTGTAGGCCATCAGCAGGCTGGGCCGGCCGGCAGCTGCGTTGGCTTGCCACCAGGCGTTGATCTGGGCAAACACATCGGCCTGCGGCAACCAGCGGTAGACCGGCAGGCTGAAGGTGGATTCGGTGATGAAGCAATCGCAGCGCACCGGCTCGAATGGGGCGCAGGTCGGGTTGGCCTCGTCGTGGGCGCTGAGGAAGTAATCGCCCGAGACCACCCACACCTGGCCGCCGTGTTCCAGCCGCACCTGGGCCGAGCCCAGCACATGGCCGGCCGGGTGCAGGCTGATGCGCACGCCGTTGTGCTGCACCACCTCGCCATAGGCCAGGCCCTGCAGGTTGAGGCTGGCGCCCAGGCGGCAACGCAGCACGCCTTCGCTGATGGCGGTGGCCAGCACCCGGCCGTGGCCGGCGCGTGCGTGGTCGGCATGGGCATGGGTGATCACCGCGCTGGGCACCGGGCGCCAGGGGTCGATGTAGAAATCGCCCGGCGGGCAATACAGGCCCTGCGGGCGGTGGATGACCAGGTCGTCTGCCATGGCGGTGGTGCAGGCCGGGTTCAGGCGGGCAGGCCCAAGGGCTCGAAGAAAAACAGCTGGGTCAACCGCGCGTCGGCTGGCCCGCTGCCAAACACCTGGCTGATCCCATGAAAACAATCGCTGCGGTAGACGATCAGGCGGTTGAAGCGCATCGGCACCTCGGCCAGCAAATCCCACTGGCTGCGGCCCTGCTGCAACTGGTCAAAGCCCTGGCTGTCACCGCTGGCCTGGGCCTGCATGAAGGCAGCCAAGCTGGCCCAGCGGCTGGCCGCCAGCTGGGCTTTGCTGGGTGAGCGTGACCAGCCGGTCTCGCGGTGGCGCCAGAAGCTGGTGCCGCCGCTGCAACACTGCGGCAGGCTCAGGTACAGCACGCCGGCATAGGCCACACGGCTGTCGCCATGGTCGACATGGATGTCGCTGCGCGCCAGCGAGCCCGCCGGGCTCAGGCGGAAGGCGCCGTGGCCGGGCCACTGCCACTTCAGATCGCGGCCCAGCAGGTTGCAGATGCGCTGCAGCATGTCAGCGCTGGCATGGCCGCCCAGTGTCTGCATGCCGGGGAAGTTGCCATGGCGGTGGGCACTGGCGTCGAGGAAGGGCAAGACCAGCGCATGGGCGCGCCAGGCCAGTGGGTCGGGCAAAAAGTCATCGGCCACCAGCAGCTCGTTGTCGGCCAAGGCCTGCTGCAGCAAGGCAGGCGTGGCAGCGCCCGGGCCGGCGCGGCACAACATGGCCGACTGTGCGGCGCGCTCTGGCAGATCGGGCCCCGGACCTTCAGCGCGCGCAAAACCCATCAAGCCATCGGCGCGCAGGCCGGGTTGCAGCGCCAGGGCTTGCTGCTGGCTGGCCAGTGCCTCGGGCAGCCGGCCCAGCGCATAAAGCTGGCCGGCGGCGCCGGCATGGGCCAGCGCATGGCCAGGGTCGGCCTGCGCAGCGGCCAGAAACGCCAACGCCGCCGCCGCTGCATCACCCAGCGCCTCACACACCCCGCCCAGCTGGAACAGCGCCGTGGCATGGCCGGGCTGCGCGGCCACCGCCGCCTGCAATTGCGTGCGGGCCTCTGCCGGCTGGCCCAGCGCCAGGTGCAGCCGTGCCAGGTTGATGCGCCAGTCAGCGCGCTGCGGTGCCAGTGCCACCGAGCGCTGCAAATGCTGCAAGCCCAGCGCCGCCTGGCCCAGGTCGACCAGCACCTGGCCGCACAGGTGTTGGGCGTCGGCATGCGCTGGCTCGGCGGCGATGGCCTGCCACAGCAGCGGCAGCGCGCTGGCCGAGGCGCCACGCTGCTGCAGCGCCCGCGCCTGGCCCAGCAGCGTGGCCACCGGGCTGGCGCCGGGCGCTGCTGTTGCACCAGCGGCTTGGCGGCGTTTGGCCTCGCCCATGGCTTGTCAGTAGCGCCCGTTCAAACCGGCCAGGCGCAGGAACCAGTGCGCCGACCAGGCGACAAACCCGCGCCGCAACACCGCCCACCAGCCGGCGGCCACCGGCGGGCGCAGCACCTCGCGGGCATCGGCAAAGCCGGCCTCGATGCGCAGCGCCAGCTCAGCGGCAAAGTGAGGGTCACGCACGATGACATTGGCCTCCAGGTTCAGCAGCAAGGACAGCGGGTCGATGTTGCTGCTGCCCACGGTGGCCCAGTCGTCATCGACCACCGCCACC
>JANNMP010000394.1:0-1501 GCA_031398015.1 Burkholderiaceae bacterium | reverse complement strand
GGATGTGGACGCCGCCGACCTGCGCCGCATGTTCGACGTCAACGTGGTGGGCACGCTGCTGGGCATGAAGCATGCGCTGCGCGCGATGCGCCCGGGTGGCGCCGCCGGCCAAGGCGGTGCGGTGGTCAACATCGCGTCGGTGGCGGCAACGATTGCCTTTCCGGCCATTGCCGGCTATTCGGCCACCAAGTCAGCGGTGGACCGCGCCACCCGGGTGGCGGCGATGGAGTCGGGCAAGCTGGGTTACGGCGTTCGCGTCAACTGCATCTACCCCGGCCTGGTGCCCACCGACATGGGCATGCAACTGGCGCAAGACATCGTGGCCGCCGGCCTGGCGCCCAGCGTCGAAGACGCCGTGGCCGGCGTGGTGGCGCAAACCCCGCTGGGCCGCCTGGGTGCGGTGCCCGACATGGCCGATGCGGTGGTGTTCTTGTGCTCGGACGCGGCACGCTTCATCACCGGGGCCGGGCTGGCGGTGGATGGGGGGATGGGAATGTGAGGACGCAGCCAGCCCGGTGGCCGGCGCGGTGTTGAATGTATTACCATCCAACAATCAAGTAACACTTCAGGAGACCTCCATGCCAACTGCCTTGACCAGCAAAGGCCAAGTCACCATCCCCAAGCGCATTCGCGACGAGCTGCAGCTGCTGCCCGGGGCGCCGGTGGAGTTTTCGGTGAACGCGGCCGGCGAGGTGGTGCTGCACAGGGCACAGCCTGCCAAGGGCGCGCGCGGCGCCAGCGGTGACCGCTTTGACGCCGTGCGCGGCAGCGCCGACGTGCGCTGGACAACCGATGCACTGATGGCCTTGCTGCGCGCCGACGATTGATGTTGCTGGTCGACAGCAATGTGCTGGTGGACGTGCTGCAAGACGACCCACAGTGGGCCGATTGGTCAGTCCGGCAGTTGCGCGCACAGGCCAGCATCCACCAACTGGTCATCAACCCGGTGGTCTACGCTGAAATCTCGCTGAGTTTTTCAACGCTGGAGGCTCTGGATGGCGTGATCGACACGCTCGGTCTGGCGCTGCATGAAGTGCCAAGGCCGGCGCTGTTTCTGGCTGCCAGGGCGTTTGCCCAGTACCGCCGGCGCGGCGGCAGCAAGCAGCAGGTGCTGCCTGACTTCTTCATCGGTGCGCACGCGGCGGTGCTCCAGAGCCCAGGCGGTCCGGGTCACTTCGCCCTTGAATGTCCGTCCGTCGAGGGCGAGCAGGCGAACCCGGGCGGCGTCCCCGACATCGACGAACGGGGCATCCGCCTCAGGCACGCCGACGGCGATTGTGACGATGTCGGAGCGGGCCACGACGAAGAGCGGCTCCCCGGCTGTGCCCGGGGTCGTCAACTGGCCGGTGTCGAGCTTGCGGCGGGTGACGACGCCGTCGTAGGGGGCTTTGAGCTTCGCGTAGCTCGCCATCGCCACGGCTCGCTCGGCCTCGAAGCGGGTGACATCGACATGCGATGCGGCCGTCAGCACATCCGAGCGGGCCTTGTCCAGGAGTGCCTT
>JANNMP010000315.1:0-3900 GCA_031398015.1 Burkholderiaceae bacterium | reverse complement strand
GGTGGCGTCGCCATGCAGCACCAGCACCTTGTCGTCGAGCTCGGTGCTGAGGTATTCACAGCGCGCCGCGCTGGGCTCGATCAGCTTGAGCCGGCATTCGCCCTGGATGCGGCGCGCCAGCCGCAGCCCCACCTTGCCGCCGCCGGCGATCATCACCCGGCGCACCGGCTGGTCACGCAGGCGCAGCGCGTCGAGCACGCGGCGGATGTCGGCGGTGGCGGCGAGCACGAACACCTCGTCACCGGGCTCGATGCGGGTGCTGCCGTCGCAGACCAGGCGCTCGTCGTGGCCGCGCTCGTTCTTGCGGTAGATGGCGACAAAGCGCATCTGCACATCGGGCACCAGCTGTGGCAGCTCGCTGATGATGTGGCGCACCATCGGCCCGCCGCTGATCACCCGCACCGCGATCAGGCTGACCGCGCCGCCGGCAAATTCGAGCACCTGCAGCGCCTCGGGGTAGTCGATCAGGCGGCCGATGGTGGCGGTGACCGATTCTTCGGGGCAGATCACCTCGTCCACCGCAAAGCCGTCCAGGCCCAGCATTGCGCTGCCCTGCTGGAACTCGGCCGAGCGCAGCCTGGCAATGCGCTTGGGGATGTTGAACAGCGCATGGGCCAGCTTGCAGGCCACCAGGTTGGTCTCGTCGGCAGAGGAGCAGGCGATCAGCATGTCGGCGTCGCGCGCGCCGGCAGCCTCCAGCACCGACGGCTGGATGCCGTTGCCGGCCACGCCGCGCAAATCCAACCGGTCTTGCAGCGCGCGCAGGCGCTCGGGGCTGGTGTCGATCACCGTGATGTCGTTGTTCTCGCTCACCAGGCTCTCGGCCACGCTCTCACCCACGCGCCCGGCACCCAGGATGATGATGTTCATCGGCTGATGATACGAAGCGGCGCTGCGCTGCAGCCCATCGGCCGCTGCTGCAGCCTGTCGCGGCGGGGTTGGCGCACAGCCCGCTGTCGCGCTATGGTGTGCTACATCAGCAACACACCAAGCGCCCACATGCACCACTGGGACCACCACCGACCGATCTACCAGCAACTGGCCGACCGCCTGGGCGCCAGGCTGCTGGACGGTGAGCTGGCCGAGGGCGCGGCCATGCCGTCGGTGCGCGCGCTGGCCAGCCACTATCTGCTCAACCCGTTGACGGTCAGCCGCGCACTGCAGGCGCTGGACGAAGACGGCTTGCTGGACAACCGCCGCGGCCTGGGCCTGTTTGTGCGCAGCGGCGCGCGCGAGCGGCTGCGCCAGGCAGCGCGCCAGCGTTTTCTGCATGCTGAATGGCCGCCGCTGCGCGACCGGCTGCGCCGGCTCGGCATCGGCGCTGCTGAACTGAACTGGGAGGATTGACAGATGACAGCGCTGATCCAGGCCGTTGGCCTGAACCTGCACTACGGCCGCAAACACGCGTTGCAGGATGTGGGCTTTGCGGTGCAACCCGGCCGCGTGGTGGGCCTGCTGGGCCACAACGGCGCCGGCAAAACATCCCTGATGCGCTCGCTGGTGGGCCTGGCGCCGGTGCAAGGTGATTTGCGCGTGCTGGGCTTGCAGCCACACCGCCAGCGTGTGCAGTTGCTGGAGTCACTGGCTTACATCCCCGACGTGGCGATTCTGCCGCGCTGGGCCCGGGTGTCGCAGCTGATCACGCTGATGTCGGGCCTGCACCCGAAGTTCTCGGCCGAGCGGGCGCGCACCTTGCTCAGGCGCACCAGCGTGGGCCTGGGCGACAAGGTGGGCGCACTGTCCAAGGGCATGGTGGTGCAGGTGCACCTGGCGCTGGTGGCCGCCATCGACGCCAAGCTGATGGTGCTCGACGAGCCCACGCTGGGGCTGGACCTGCTGTCGCGCAAGAGCTTCTACGAGATGCTGATCGACGAGTGGTGCGACGGTGAGCGCAGCGTGCTGATCAGCACCCACCAGGTCGAGGAAATCGAGAACCTGCTGTCGGACGTGCTGATGCTCAATGAAGGCCAGCTGGTGCTGGCGCTGAGCCTGGAAGACATCGACCGCCGCTTCGTCGCCCTGGGCCACGACGCCAGTGCCGCCGACGCCATGGCCGCCGCCCACCCGCTGCTGCGCTACCGGGTGCAAGGCGGCAGCGCGGCGCTGTTTGACGGCCCACCGCCCGATGCGGTGCTGGCGTTGGGCCAGCGGCTGCGGCCGAGCTTGGTCGACCTGTTCATGGCGCTGACGCGCCGGCCTGAAATCCAGCGCAGCCAAGGCCTGTGAGGAGCGAGCACGATGACCCAATTCTTGATGCTGATGCGCCGTGAATGCATGCAACACCGCACCGGCTGGCTGGTGGTGCTGCTGGCGCCCACGCTGTTGCTGCTGTTGCTGGGCTTGATGGACGGCGCCTGGCAGATCAACATCGACAACGATGGCGTGCATCTGCCGCCGCTGAGCCAGCAACCGGCGCTGGTGCAGACCTGCCTGCTGGTGCTGGCGGTCACTGGGGTGACGTTTGGCCTGGCGCTGCTGTCGGTGGGCTTCCAGCTGCCGGGCCTGGCCTGGCGCGACCAGCAAGACCACTCGGCGGAATTCTGGAGCGCCTTGCCGGTGGGCCATGCCAAAAGCCTGGGCGCGATGCTGTTCACCCAGGTGCTGGCGCTGCCAGGGTTGGCCATCGCCGTGGGCATGCTGGGCGGCGTGCTGGCGTCGCTGGTGTCGGTCAGCGCCACGTTGGGGCCGTTGGCCTGGCTGGCCCAGCCCTGGGGCCTGCTGCTGGCCGGCGGCGCGGCGATGCTGCTGCGCCTGGGCCTGGGCTTGCTGGTGGCAGTGGCCTGGTTGTCGCCGCTGCTGCTGTTGACGATGGCGGCATCGGCCTGGCTGCGCCGCTGGGGCGTGCCGCTGGTGGCGGCAGTGGTGCTCGCGGGCATCTGGCTGCTCGACCAGCGCTTGCCCGTGCCGATGGTCGGCCCGGCGCTGCGCCTCGTGTCAAGCCAGGCACTGCAGGCGCTGCTGTTTGTGTCAGGCACCGAAGGCTTCAGCCTGGGCAGCGCCGACGCTGCGCTGTCGCAGTTGCGCAGCCTACCCGGCCTGCTGTTGTCAGACCTGGGGCCGATGCTGGGCCGGGCACTGACACCGGGCCTGGCGCTGGCACTTGCCGGCGCCGCGCTGGGCTTCTGGCTGCTGGTGCTGCGGCGCCAACGGGGCAGCTGAAACCTTGCCCACAAAGTGCAGCGGCGCTGCCCGGTGGGGGGCAGCGCCGCTGCGGGGCAGGCCAGGTCAGGCGTTCAGATCAGCCATGCTTCTGATCGAAGAACTGTTCGTCTTCGGTCGAGCCCTTCAGCGCGGCGGTGCTGGCATTGGCTTCGATGGTGGTGGTCACTGCGTCGAAGTAACCGGTGCCCACTTCGCGCTGGTGCTTCACGGCGGTGAAGCCACGGTCGGCAGCGGCAAATTCCTTCTGCTGCAGTTCGACAAACGCCGTCATGTTGTTGCGGGCGTAGCCGTAGGCCAGGTCGAACATGCCGTAGTTCAGCGCATGGAAGCCGGCCAGCGTGATGAACTGGAACTTGTAGCCCATGGCGCCCAGCTCACGCTGGAACTTGGCGATGGTGGCGTCGTCCAGGTTCTTCTTCCAGTTGAAGCTGGGGCTGCAGTTGTAGGCCAGCAGCTTGCCCGGGAACTTGGCGTGGATGGCGTCGGCAAACTTCTTGGCGAATGCCAGGTCGGGCGTGCCGGTTTCGCACCAGATCAGGTCGGCATAGTCGGCATAGGCCAGGCCGCGGCTGATGGCCTGGTCGATGCCGTTCTTGCTGCGGTAGAAGCCCTCGACGGTGCGCTCGCCGGTGAGGAACGGTTTGTCGTTGTCGTCCACGTCGGTGGTCACCAGGTCGGCGGCCTCGGCATCGGTGCGGGCCAGCAGGATGGTGGGCGTGCCCATCACGTCAGCCGCCA
>JANNMP010000110.1:0-14080 GCA_031398015.1 Burkholderiaceae bacterium | reverse complement strand
GCACTGAAATTGCCGCTCTTGACGCGGCTGGCAATGTCGGTGGGCCAGGCCTTGGCCCTGCGCACCGCCCCGTCGATGTTGTGCATACCCCCGCCCAGCACCACCACGCTGGGACCGGCCAGGGGGTGGGCGCGGGTAGGCACAACATCGCCGGCGGGGGGCGCAGGGCCACGGCCAGGCGCACCGACATTGCCAGCCGCGTCAAGAGCGGCAACTTCAGTGCCGGCCAGACGATGAACGCCACATCCCTGCCCACGCCCACGTCCACCATCGCTGGCCAGACTTTCAACTGGTCGCGCATGGTGTTTGTGGGGGGCCGCCACATCGTCACAGGCGACTTGCTGTTCACCAAGTTCCAGCCGATCTATGACCCGCGGCTGAACTGGGTGGGCAGCACCGCCATGCGGATCACGGTCAACTATTGGCCGTCCAGCGCCACGGTGGCAGCCTTGACCGTGCCCAGCTCGTTCAGCGAATCGATGACAGGTTCCGGCGCGCTGCTGACCTCGGGTGTGCGCCTGGGCACAGCGCTGGTGGGCACCAGTTCCAAGCTGGGCAAGACCGGCGTCTTCCTGCCCACGGCCACGCTGTCGCAGTGGCTGATCAGCGGCAGCGGCCAGGCACTGTCCAGCGGCATCGTGCTGAGCGAAGGCGTGGTGCTCAGCGAAGGCATCGTGCTGAGCGAAGGCGTGGTGCTGAGCGAGGGCGTGGTGCTGAGCGAAGGTGTGGTGCTCAGCGAGGGTGTGGTGCTCAGCGAAGGCGTGGTGCTCAGCGAGAGCACCAGCGGCAACACCAAGGCCACGGTGCCACTGGCGCCCACCGGTGAGCCTTGAGCCCTGAGCGGCTGGCCAGGCTCCAAGTCGCCGCGCCAGGCGCCGACAAGCTGGGCAACCGCCCACTGCATGGCGCTGGCGCGGAGACCGGTCGGTCTTCGCCCTCCGCCGGGTCGACACGATGTCGACCAACACGGATAGGCGCCAGCCTCCCAGCGGCCGACCAACAGCCCGCAGAGGCTGTATGGCGCGCTGATGCCCGACCACGACGCCGGCGCCACCGTCTGCCGGTGGGTGCTGGTGCTGCTGGGTGGCCTGATGTTGCTGCAGGCGCTGGTGCAGCTGGCCGGCGCCAACTTCAAGGCCCACCTGCGCCCCGAAGATTTGCCCATGCCCACCGGCATCTGGCGCAACCTGCTGCAAGGCGACGGCCGCGAAACCATGATGGAGCTGCGCTGCCAGCGCCCCAGCGGCGAGGTGGTGCATGTGGCCTTGCACAACGGCCAGTTCAGCGAGCGCCAGGCCAGCGCGCCCTGCCTGATCCTGCAGGCGCAGGACATCTCGGCCCGGCGCGAGGCCGAAACCCAGTTGCAGCACATGGCCCACCACGACAGCCTCACCTCGCTGGCCAACCGCCTCCGCCAGCAGGTGCGGCCGATCAACACCGTGGGCGGTGACGAGTCGGTGTCGAACATGCCGGCAGCAGCGATGGCGGCGTGTTGGATGGCGTGCGCCGAGGCGCCGGCCACGCCAATGCTGTCAAGCATCGGCTGCCATTCAAGTGTGCACTGGCGCACGCTGTTGGCATTCAAGTTGGCGCGCCATTGGTCGAGCGACTTCAAACCGCTGCCGGGCCGTGCGTTTTGCACGTGCACAACGCCACGCCGCAATTTCGCGTTTTCACCTTTTGAAGCGCTTTGTCACCATCATCCGGTCCACCTGATCGACGGGGTGTGTTACCCCATCGGCAGCCTTGCCAAAAGGACTTGAAGATGGGCTATCTGATGCCATTCATCGTGCTCATCGAGCGCCGCCTGTTGCGCCCGATGTGGTTGCTGCTGCTGGCCAGCGTGGTGCTGGTCACCGGCATGGGGGCGCATGCCGGCAAGCCAGGCAAGGCGCGCAAGATCGCGCGTGACCTGGAGGTGGCGATCAGCAGCCCCTTCACACCCAACGAGCGTTGGGTGCGTTTGCGCGGCGGGCGCCGCATGATCGACGCCATCATCATCAGCAATGCCGCTGACCGCGACATGCTGGCGCTGCGCGACCATGTGCTGTTGCTCGGTGGCACGGTCAACGCCGGCTTCAGCACCGTGCAGGCCTTGTCGGTGACGGTGCCAGCCCGCGCCCTGGCCGAACTGGACGAGCGTGACGACGTGGTGGCCCTGTCACCCAACCGCACCACCCGCCACACCTACAGCAGCCTGGAGACCACCACCGGCGCGGTCACCGCCGGCGTGCGCACCGCCACCGGCGCCACCACCTACAGCGGCCTGGACGGCAGCGGCATCGGCATCGCCATCCTCGATTCAGGCGTGATGCCCAACCACCGCAACCTGGCCACTGCCGGCGGCCCGAGCCGGGTCGTCAAGCAAGTGAACATGGTGGGCCAGGGCGTGAACCTGGCGTACTCGGAGGGCCTCAGGCCCGACAGCACCGAGCGCAAGAACTACGAAACGTTGGTCAACGTCGCTGCCGGCGCGGCCCTGCCCGATGCCTACGGCCACGGCAGCCATGTCGCAGCCGTGGCCGCCGGGCGCGGCACCTACCGCAGCAGCTTCGACACCAGCGGCGTGGCGCCGAACGCGTCGATCATCGACGTCAAGGTGCTGGGCGCCGATGGCAGCGGCACGGTGGCCGATGTGCTGGCCGGCATGGACTGGGTGGCCTACAACGCCACCAAGTACAACATCCGCGTCGTCAACATGAGTTTGTCGGCGGGCTCGACCACCAGCTGGACCAGCGACCCGCTGGCCTGGTCGGCGCGCAGCCTGGTGGCCCAGGGCCTGGTGGTGGTGACGGCGGCGGGCAACTACGGCTTGACCAGCGGCGGCATCACCTTCGGCACCATCGGCTCACCCGCGCACGACCCGTCAGTGATCACCGTGGGCTCGTCGAACATGCGCGGCACCCCCGAGCGGGCCGACGACGTCGTCAACTATTTCAGCTCGCGTGGGCCCACCCGTGGTGGCACGGTGCAGAGCAATGGCGTGCGCCTGGCCGACAACCTGCTCAAGCCCGACCTCGTCGCGCCCGGCAACGCCATCATCAGCGCCGCTGCCACGTCGGTGGTGCCGCAGGGCCAGTGGAACCGGCTGGCCAGCACCGCGCCGCTGCTGCTGCTCGGTCTGGACAGCTACCAGGCCTATGGCCAGACGCTGATGATGTTGAGCGGCACCTCGGTGTCGGCACCGGTGGTCAGCGGTGCGGTGGCGCTGATGCTGCAGGCCAACCCCGGCCTGACGCCGCCGCTGGTCAAGGCCATCCTGCAGTACAGCGCCCAGGCCCTGCCCAACGCCAGCCTGGTGGAGCAGGGCGCGGGCCTGCTGAACGTCGATGGTGCAGTGCGCCTGGCCAAGGCCATGCGCACCGACATTGCCAGCCGTGTCAAGGCCGGCACCATCACGCCGGGCTCGTCCATCAACATCACGGCCCTGCCCACACCCAGCTCCACCGTGGCGGGCCAGACCTTCAACTGGTCGCGCACGGTGTTCGTGGGTGGCCGCCACATCGCCAGCGGCGATGCGTTGTTCACCCAGTACCAGCCCATCTATGACCCGGGCCTGAACTGGGTGGGCAGCACGGCGCGGCGCACCACGATCACCTATTGGCCAGCCACCAAGAACGTGGCGGCCAACACCGTGCCGCAATGGGTCAACGAGGCCAGCGCCGCCACCGGCACCTTGCTGACACCGGGTGTGCGCATGGGCACGGCGCTGGCGGGCGTCAGCTCCAAGATCGGCAGGACCGGCGTTTTCCTGCCCACCGCCACCATGGGCGGCTGGATGGCCAGCGGCAGCGGCCAATCGCTGACCAGCAGCCTGGTGATCAGCGGTGGCATCGTGCTCAGTGAAGGCGTGGTGTTGAGCGAAGGCATCGTGCTGAGCGAAGGCGTGGTGCTCAGCGAGAGCCTGTCGGGCAACGTGCGGGCCACGGTGGCCGCGCCTCCTGCTGCCGAACGCTGACGCCTCAGCCGGTCTGGCCATCGGCAAACGCCCCATGCCACACGCTGCGCCAACCAGCCGGCCTCAAGTGCCAGCCCGTGGGGCCGACAAACCTGGCATGCCCCGCGCAGCAGGGGGCGCTGGCGGCCCAGCCGGGCCGCTGTCCCCACCGGGCCGCACGATGCCGACCACGCCTGACCCGAGCACGACCGCCACCGCCACCGCCACCGCGCCACGCTGGCCCTGGCAGCGGCTGCATGCCGCGCTGATGCCCGACTACAACCCGCGTGCCACCGCCTACTGGTGGGTGCTTGCGCTGTTGGGAGGTGTCATGTTGCTGCAGGCGCTGGGGCAGTTGGCCGGCCTGGGCCTGGGCGTGCTGCTGCAGGTGCTGTTCGGCTGCGCCGTGGCCATGCTGGCCGGGCTGTTTCCGGTGCGCATCCCGGGCTCGAAGAACTCGTTCGCCGCCGGTGAGGTGTTCATCATCCTGCTGCTGCTGATGCACGGGCCAGCAGCGGCGGCGCTGGCGGCCGCCGGTGAGGCCTTCATCGGCTCGGCGCGCACCAGCAAGCGCTGGACCAGCCGCCTGCTCAGCCCGGCGGCGGCGGCGGTGTCGATGGCGGTGATCGGCTGGTTGCTGCACATCAGCATCGGCGCACTGCACGACGGCAGCCACCTGGCAGACGCCCTGGTGCTGCTGCTGGCCATGGCAGCGGCCATCGGCCACTTTCTGCTCAACACGCTGCTGATCACCGCTGTGCTGCACTTCAAGCGCAACGAGGCGCTGCGGCTCAAGCCTTTCTTCGCCAGCTTTGGCTGGGTGGGCACCACCTACGCCGTCAGTGCCTTTGTGGCCGGCTTGCTGTACCTGGCCTTCAAGACCAGCGGCGTGGGCGTGATGGCCGGCGCGGTGCCGTTGATCGTGCTGCTGCTGGTGATGCTGCACTACCACTTCCGCCAGCGTGAATCGGACGACCAGGCCCAGGCCGTGCGCATCGACGCGGCCGAGCGCGAGGCGCTGCAATCGGCCCGCCACCTGCGTGCGCTGCGCGAGAGCGAGCAGCGCTTTCACAGCGCGTTCTCGCATGCGGCCATCGGCATGGCGCTGGTTGACTGCAACGGCCTGGTGCTGCAGGCCAACCCGGCAATGGGCAAGCTGCTGGGCTGCACTGTCGCGCAGTTGGCCGGCGTCAACTTCAAGACCTACCTGCACCCGGAAGACCTGCCGATGCTCACCGGCATTTGGCGCAACCTGCTGCAAGGCGACGGCCGCGAAACCATGATGGAGCTGCGCTGCCAGCGCCCCAACGGCGAGGTGGTGCAAGTGGCCCTGCACAGCGGCCAGTTCAGCGAGCGTGATGCCAACGCGCCCAGCCTGATCCTGCAGGCCCAGGACATCACCGCCCGGCGCGAGGCCGAGACCCAGCTGCAGCACATCGCCTACCACGACAGCCTCACATCGCTGGCCAACCGCATCCGCTTTGGCACCTGCCTGGCGCTGGCCATTGAACGCTGCCGGGTCGATGCGCGCCAGCGCTTTGCGGTGATGTACCTGGACTTCGACCGCTTCAAGCTGATCAACGACACCCTGGGCCACAGTGCCGGTGACCGCTTCCTGACCATCGTGGCGCAGCGCATCCGCCAGCAGGTGCGGCCGATCGACACCGTGGGCCGGCTGGGTGGTGACGAGTTCGCCATCCTGGTCGAGCAGCTGGCGCGTGACGACGATGTGATGCCGATGGCCGAGCGGCTGCAGCGCGCGCTGGCCCAGCCGTACTTGCTGGACGGCACCGAGGTGACCAGCAGCGCCAGCATCGGCATCACCTTCAGCAGCATCGGCTACGAGACGCCGGGCGATGTGCTGCGCGACGCCGACATCGCGATGTACCGCGCCAAGGCCGCCGGGCGGGCGCGCATTGCGCTGTTCGATGCCAGCCTGCGGGCCCAGCTGGCCGCGCAAGTGAACCTGGAGCGTGACCTGCGCCGGGCCATTGCCCAGGTGCCGCAGCAGCAGCTGAGCCTGGCCTTCCAGCCGATCTACCGCCTGAGCACCGGCCGCATCGACAGCTTCGAGGCCCTGGTGCGCTGGAACCACCCCGAGCTGGGGCCGGTGCCACCGTCCACCTTTGTGCCGATCGCCGAAGAATCGGCACAGATCGGCGCGCTCACTGCCTGGGTGCTGTCCACCGCCTGCGCACAACTCAAGGCCTTCCAGCAGATGGGCATGGGCGAGCACCGGCTGCGCGTGCATGTCAATGTGTCGGGCACCGACATGTGCCGCGCCAGCTTTGTGCAGCAGGTGGCCGCCGCCTTGCTGGCCAACGGCCTGGAGCCACGCCAGCTGACGCTGGAGATCACCGAGAGCACGCTGATGCACCGCCTGGACAGCGCGCTGGTGGTGATGGGCCAGCTGCGCGAGATCGGTGTCGGCCTGAGCGTGGACGATTTCGGCACCGGCTATTCGTCATTGGCCTACTTGTCGACACTGCCGATCACCAGCCTGAAGATCGACCGCTCATTCGTGCAGCGGCTGCAGGACACGCAGGCCGACACCAAGGACAGCGAGGTGGTGCGCGCGGTGATCACGCTGGGCCAGGCACTGGGCAAGACGGTGATCGCCGAAGGCATCGAAACCCCGGCCCAATTGGCGCAATTGCGCAACCTGGGCTGTGAATTCGGCCAGGGCTATTTGCTGGCGCGGCCGCTGACCCCCGAGATGGCCGCCGCCACCGCGCTGGTGGATTTGCGCCGTGCCGATGCCGGCCCGCCGCCGCTGCCTGCGCCGGGCGCCGGGCCGGCGCCGGTGCCGGCGCTGGCTGCAGCCCCTGAGCGTGGCCTGCTGCCCTGGGCCAGCACCGCGCCGTCACCGCTGGCGCTGCACTGATGGCGGGCCTCATGCTTGCCGGTGTGTTGCCGCAGCGCCGCTGCCCGCTGTGCCAGCACCCGGTGGTGCTGACAACCCAGCCCGACGCCCGCTGCCCGGCCTGCCACAGCCCGTTGGCGGCGCTGCCCGGCCCCGATGCTGCGGCGCTGGACGTGCTGGGCCGACGCGGCGCGGTGCGGCGTGACCAGAGCCATGTGGCCCTGCTGCACCTGGGCTGGCCCAGCCAGGCCGTGCCAGTGCGCTGGCGTGACCTGTCGCTCACTGGCCTGAGCCTGTACGTGCCGCTGCCAATCGCCCCGGGCCAGCGCCTGCGCCTGATCGACAGCGCCATCGACGGCGTGGCCGAGGCGGTGCGCTGCCGCCCGCAGGGCCGCGTACAGGTGCTGCACGCCCGGCTGCTGACGGCGCTGCTGCTGCAGGCCACCGGGGTGTTCGTGTCCATCTCGGCCTGAAGCCGGGGCATGGCGCTTGGGCGGGTGGGCGGGTGGGCGGGCAGCCATGGCAGGCGCTGTGGCAACATCTGCGCCCCCACTTGAAGGCCGGCCTGACGCCGGCCGGAGCGACGCGCGATGGACCTGAAACTGCCGATCACCATCCACGATGAGCTCGACCACGAGGTGATCGAGTCCACCGGCATGCTCGACCTGGCCAGCGGCGAGATCCGCGACGTGGCCTACATCGATTTCGACCTCGACGCCGACGGCTTCCCGGCCGAGAGCGAGCATTACGACTTCACTTGCGGCACGCTCAGCAACGGCAGCAAGGAGGTCGAGTTCCGCATCGAGGTCGATGTGGTCGGCCGCAAATACAGCATCACCCCCAGCGAGCTGCTGGAATTGAAGGGCCGCGCCGCCAAGCTGTTCTCGGCGCCGCCGGGTGGCCATCCGCCCCCCGAGCCGCCCAGGCGCGGGCGCAGGTAGGCCGCCCAGGCGCGGGCGCAGGCAGGCCGCCCAGGCGCGGGTGACTTGCGGCGGCCAGCGCTGTCACGCCACTGTCGCCAGACGTTCATAAACTGCCTGCCATGACCACCGCGCCACAGACGCCGGGCACAGCGCTTGCCTTGCTCAACCGCGAACGCGCGATCCTCGAGTTCAACCGCCGCGTGCTGGCCCAGGCCCAGCGTGCCGACGTGCCGCTGCTGGAGCGGCTGCGCTACATCACCATCGTCTCGTCGAACATGGACGAGTTTTTCGAGGTGCGCTTTGCCGACGCCATCGGCGCCATGCGCCTGGCCCTGGGCGGCCCCGGCGCGGCGGCCGACCCCCAGCGTGATGACCTGCGCGCGGTGGCGCAAGAGGCGCACGGGCTGATCGACCAGATGTATGCGGTGTTCAATGACGAGGTGATGCCCGCACTGCAGCAGCATGGCATCGGCATCATCAACCACGCCGAGCGCAATGCGGCGCAGCGCGACTGGGTGCAGCGCTTCTTCCAGCGTGAGGTGCAGCCGCTGCTGCTGCCGGTGGGGCTGGACCCGGCGCACCCGTTTCCGCTGGTGGCCAACAAGAGCCTGAACTTCATCGTCAAGCTGGGCGGGCGTGATGCCTTTGGCCGCGCCAACTCGATTGCCATCGTCAAGGTGCCACGCGCGTTGCCGCGGGTCATCCAGCTGCCGGCCGCGCTGTGTGCGCCGGGCTGCCAGTCGTTTGTGTTGTTGACCAGCGTGGTGCGGGCGCACTTGCAAGAGCTGTTTGGTGGCCGGCCGGTGGAATCGTTCTCGCAGTTTCGCGTCACCCGTGACTCGGAGCTGGAGGTCGATGAAGAGGACGTGGCCAACTTGCGCCAGGCGCTGCGCAGCGGGCTGACCACACGCCACTTCGGCGAGGCCATCCGGCTGGAGGTGGTGGCCAGTTGCCCCGAGCCGTTGTGGCGCTTTTTGCTGCAGCAGTTTGACCTGCCCGAGGCTGCGCTGTACCTGGTCAATGGCCCGGTCAACCTGGTGCGGCTGACCCAGTTGATCGACCAGGCCAACGCCCCGGCGCTGCGCTTTGCGCCACTGGCCGCCAGCTGGCCCGAGGCCGATCTGCCCCAGGGCAGCTCGATCCTGGCCCGGCTGCAGCAAGGCGACCTGCTGCTGCACCACCCGTTCCAGAGCTTCGACGTGGTGGTCGAATTCTTGCGCCAGGCGGTGTTCGATGCGGCGGTGCTGGCGATCAAGCAGACCATCTACCGCACCGGCAGCCAGTCGGTGCTGATGGAGCTGCTGATCGAGGCGGCGCGGCGCGGCAAGGACGTGTGCGTGGTGGTCGAGCTGAAGGCCCGCTTCGACGAGGAGGCCAACATCAACTGGGCTGAGCGGCTGGAGGCGGTGGGTGCCCAGGTGGTCTACGGCATCGTCGGCTTCAAGACCCATGCCAAGCTGCTGCTGGTGACCCGCCGCGAGAGCGGTGCGCGCGGCCAGAGCACACTGCGCCGCTATGCCCATTTGTCCACCGGCAACTACAACCCGGGCACGGCGCGGCTGTACACCGACCTGGGCCTGCTGACCGCTGACCCGCAGCTGACCGCCGACGCCGATGCGGTGTTCCACCAGCTGGCCAGCCTGACCAAGCTGCGCACGCCGCGCCACCTGTTGACGGCGCCGTTTGCGCTGCACCGCCGGCTGATGGCCCAGATCGACCAGGTGGCCGACGCCGCCCGCGCCGGCCAGCGCGCACGCATCGTGGTCAAGTTCAATTCGCTGACCGAGCCATCGATGATCGACGCGCTGGTGCGCGCTGGCCAGGCCGGCACGCAGATCGACCTGATCATCCGCGGTGCCTGCATGCTGCCCCCTGGTGTGGCCGGGCTGACCGACCGCATCCGCGTGCGCTCGGTCGTGGGCCGGTTTCTGGAGCACACCCGGGTGCTGTACTTCAGCTGGGGCGACGGCCCCGACGACGAGGTGCTGTACCTGTCGTCGGCCGACTGGATGGGCCGCAACATGTTCCGCCGCATCGAGGTGGCCTGGCCAGTGCGTGACGCCACCCTGCGCCAGCGGGTGATCGACGAATGCCTGGTGCCCTATCTGCATGACCGCTGCGATGCCTGGGAGCAGCGCAGCAGCGGCAGCTACCAGCGCTTGGCCGACGACGGTGCCAGCGCCCAGGCCGCGCTGGCCGCGCGCTACATGTCGGCCAAGCCGGCCACCCCGTGAAGGCGCCGGTGATGGACTTGATCCTGTGGCGCCATGCCGAGGCGCATGAGCCTGCCGAAGGCAGCGCCTTCGACCCCGTGGCCGACCTGGCGCGGCGTTTGACACCGCGCGGCGAGAAGCAGGCCGAGCGCATGGCCGACTGGCTCAACCGCTTTTTGCCCGAAAGCACCAAGGTGCTGGTCAGCCCGGCCCAGCGTTGCCGCCAGACGGCCGACGCGCTGGGCCGCAAGCTGCGCATCGTTGATGGCCTGGCGCCTGGCGTGCCGCACACCCAGGCGTTGGCAGCCGCACGCTGGCCCGACAGCCGTGAGCCGGTGCTGCTGATCGGCCACCAGCCGATGCTGGGCCAGCTGGCCGCCCAGCTGATGGGCGGCCCGGCCACATTGGACGGGCCACCCTGGGCGGTGCGCAAAGGCGCGGTGTGGTGGCTGCGCCACCGCCTGCGCGAGGGTGTGGCCGAGGTGGTGCTGGTGTCGGTGCGAACGCCCGACAAGCTGTAGCTCAACTGGCGACAAGCACCAGGCGCAGTGCGTCATGGCGCGACCAGGCTTCGGCCTCTTCATGCAGCAGGTGCAGCGTGCGTGGGTGGCGCTCGGCCCAGGCGTGGCGAAAGCCCAGGCGGGCCTGCTGGCCATCGGTTTGCAGGCGCAGGGCCTTCAGGTCCACTGGCGCACGGGCATGGCATTTGATGACCGCCAGGCGCAGCGCCAGCAACTGCGCGGCAAAGCGCACGCTGCCCAGCTGCGACTCCACCTTGCGCAGGCCACCGCGCTGGCCCAGCACCAGCTCGGCCATGCGGCGCTGCTGGCTTTGCGAGAAGCCGGGCGCGTCGACATGGCCCAGCAGGTAGGCGCTGTGGCGGTGGTGGTCATGGTGCGACACCATCAGGCCGATCTCGTGCAGATCGCAGGCCCAGCCCAGCTCGCGCTGCGCCTCACGGTCGTCGGCGTCGGCGTCGGCGTGTGCATTGGCATGCGCCAGCTCGGGGGCGGCGCCGCGCAGCAAGGTCAGCGCCACATTGCGCACCCGCGTGGCCTGGCCCACGTCGACACCGAAGCGCGCCTGCAGCATGGCCACCGACTGGTCGCGCTGGTCCAGGCCATGGGCGCGCCGGCGCGCGGTCTGGCGCTCATGCAAATCGATGATCACGCCCTGGCGCAGCGCACCTTTGGCGGGCTTGAGCGCAGCAATGCCGAAGTGCGTGGCCAGGGTGTACAGCAGCGCCAGGCCACCACCGATGATGGCTTTGCGGTCGTCGCGCAGCGACGGCAGGGCCAGCGCGTCGGCGCGGCCGGCGGCCAGGCACTGGGCAATGCACCAGCGCAGGCCCTCGGGCGTGACCGTGCCGTCACTGATGCCAGCAGCCTGCAGCACCTGCGACACCGCGCCGACGGTGCCCGACGAGCCCAGCGCCTCTTGCCACAGGTGCGGCGCAAACAGCGTCAGCGCTTCTTCCAGCTCGGCGCCGGCGGCCACCTGGGCATCGCGGAAGCGCTGCTCGGTGAACACACCGTCAGGGAACCAGCGCATCGACAGGCTGACACTGCCGACCTTGAACGATTCAACCACCCGCGGCGTGCGGCCCTGGCCCAGGATCATCTCGGTGCTGCGCCCGCCGATGTCGATCACCAGCCGCTCGGCCGGGCCGGGCTGCAGAAACGACACGCCGGCGTAGATCAAGCGGGCTTCTTCGCGGCCCGAGATCACCTCCACCGGATAGCCCAGCGCCGCCTCGGCGCGCAGCAGGAAGGCATTGCGGTTGCGCGCCTCGCGCAGCGTCTGGGTTGCCACGGCGCGCACCTGGCCTGGCTCATAACCCTGCAGGCGGGCGGCAAACTGGCGCAGGCAATCCAGCCCGCGCTGCGCGGCAGCCTCAGTCAGGCAGCCATCGGCATCCAGGCCGGCGCCCAGGCGCACGGTTTCTTTCAGGTAGGCAATGCGGCGGTAGCGGCCTTGATGCAGTTGCGCCAGCTCCAGCCTGAAACTGTTCGAGCCAATGTCGATGGCAGCCAGCGGCAAATGGGGGTCAGGCGTGCTGGCTTGCGGGGCAGTCTGCGGGCGCTGGCTCATGATGGACGGGCATGCTAACGGGCTTTGCCGGGGCAATTGGGCCGGCCCGGGCAGCGCTGCGGCATGCCGGCCAGATTGCGCGGCTTCATTGCCTGCCCCTTCCATCCCCAGGAGACCGGGCCAGGTTGCGTGACGACTTGGACAGCCTCACCGCCAGCCGAGATTTCAGCCGCCGCGACGTTGTGCGCACCTCGGTGGGCTCGGGCTTTGCCGCAGCCGTGTTGCCGGAGGCAGCACAGACGCTGGTCAAGACCGACACCACCGGCTTGCTGGCCGGCGAGATCAGCATCCCGATGGGTGACTTCAAGCTGCCGGCCTACCGCGCCGCGCCGGCCGGTGTGGCCAACGCGCCGGTGGTGCTGGTGGTCAGCGAGATCGTCGGCGTGCACGAGCACATTGCCGATGTGGCCCGGCGCTTTGCCAAGGCCGGGTATTTCGCCATCGCGCAAGAGCTGTTCGTGCGCCAGGGCGCCGACACCAGCCGCACCTGCATCACCGGCTTCTGCTGGGGCGGGCGCATCACCTGGCTGTACGCCGCGCACAACCCTGGGGTGAAGGCTGGCGTGGCCTGGTACGGCAGGATGGTGGGTGCGCCATCGGCGCTGAACCCGGCCCGGCTGGTGGATGTGGCGGGCTAGCTCAACGGCCCGGTGCTGGGCCTGTATGGTGGCCAGGACACGGGCATTGCGCTGGACACGGTGGACAAGATGAAGGCCGCGCTGGCCGCTGGCCCAGCGGCGGCCAAGCGGTCCGAGTTTGTCTTTGACCCCGACGCGCCACACGCCTTTCATGCCGGCGACCGGCCCAGCTGCCGCAAGGATGCCGCCGATGACGGCTGGAAACGCTGCCTGGCCTGGTTCAAAGCCAACGGCGTGGGCTGAGGCACTGCGCGTTCACTTGACCACCAGCACCGGCAGCGGGCTGTGGGTCAGCACCCGGCTGGTCTCGCTGCCGATCAGCAGCGCGGCCATGCCGCGGCGGCCGTGCGAGGCCATCACGATCAGGTCACAGCCTTTGTTCTTGGCCAGATCCAGGATCGCCTCCCAGGGGTGCAGGGCCTCCACAGTGGAGCCCTCGCAGGCCAGCCCGGCGGCCTGGGCCTGGGCCATCACCGCCTGCACCCGCTCGGCGGCAATGCGTTCCTGGGCGTCATAGAACTCCTGCGGCGGCACCGGCTGCATCTCGGAGATGGCGCTGTAGGGGAACGGCTCTTTCACGCACAGTGTGGTCAGCGAGGCGCCAGTCTGCCGCGCCAAGCCAATGGCGGTGGCCACGGCCTTGGCGGTGATGTCCGAGCCATCGGTGGGAACAAGAATGCGCTTGTACATGCGGGTCTCCTTGGCAATGGCCGCCAGCCAGGGCAGCTGGCAGCCAGACCAGTGTGCGCCTTGTCGCGGCTGGTGGCTTGTGCCGCATCAAACCCGGCGCGCACGCTGCACCACCAGAGGCCAGAAACCCGCATGCTATAGTGCTGGGTGTACCAACAGGGAGTGGTAGTTCAGTTGGTTAGAATACCGGCCTGTCACGCCGGGGGTCGCGGGTTCGAGTCCCGTCCACTCCGCCAATCAAATCAACGGGTCAGCAACGAAAGTTGCTGACCCGTTTTGTCTTGTGGCGGCCTGAGGGGTAAACCAAGGGGTAAACCGTGCAGCGGCTGCATACGGTCCGCGACGGACTGCAGCGGACAGTGCGAGCGGTATTGGCGTTCGACGTGGAATGAACATGACGGGTGGGCGCGGAGTGCAAGTGAAGTGGCTTGGACGTGGCTTGGAGCGACTTCGCGCCCGCCAGCAGTTGCCGGCTGGTCGTTGACATGCGGGCGCCGCGCGACCGGTCTTTCCGGGCGCCTGTTTCGAGGACGCAGCGGCGGACAGAACTTCAGGACGCGCGGTCCACCGCGGCACCCCCACCTGGTGTCCACGAAGAGAATCGACCTCACCGCAGATGCGAATGCAGCAGACAGATATCGAGGCCTGGCTGATCTGGAGCGTCTGACAGGTCGCAACCCTGACCTGGCGCAATTCGTCAAGATGAACAAGCAGCGCCTGCGGTG
>JANNMP010000105.1:0-3831 GCA_031398015.1 Burkholderiaceae bacterium | reverse complement strand
GCCTTTTTTCTTGAGGTCGTCGATGAACTTCATCGGCCCGCGCTTGCCGTCCTCTTCGGGCTTGAAGGCCGCGCCTTCGCGTGTGTTCTTCATCATCGCCAGGTAGTGCAGCGGGATGTCGGGGCGGCTCCAGGCGTCGGGCGCGGGGCTCAGGTCGTCGGTGTTGGTTTCGCCGGGCACCTTGAACACGGTGACGGTGATGGTCTTGGGCACCTCGGGCCGGGCGGTGAACCACTCGGCATCGGCCCAGCTCTTGATCACGTCGGCGGCCAGCGCATTGCCGGCCTTGGCCTTCTCGGCCACGTCGTTGAAGAAGTCGAACATCAGCAGCGTCTTCTTCAGCGCTGCGGCGGCCACGTCGGCCACGTCGGGGTCGTCCAGCAGCTCGATCAGCGGGTGCACGTTGTAGCCGCCCACCATGGTGCCCAGCAGCTCGGTGTCCAAGGCCTAGCTGATAAATGCCACCGACAAATCGCCATGGGCAACGGCCGCCAGGAAGCTGGCCTTGACCTTGGCGGCGTCGTCCACGCCCGGGGGCACGCGGTGGGTCAGCAAGTCGAGCAAGAAAGCGGCGTCGCCGGGCGCGTCCAGGGCCTGCGGCGCCTTGATCAGCTCGATCAGCTCGGCCACCTGCGGCGCCGACAGCGGCAGCGGCGGGATGCCGAGGACAGCGCGTTCGGCAGTGTGTTGGCGATAGGCTTGCAACATGGCGTGGGGCTCCTGTGGAACGGTGGACAAAAGCAGTCAGCGACAGTGGTGGATTGCAAAGTCTGGGCCTTGGCGCATGCATGGGGCCAGATGGGCGCTGACATGTCCTCTATTTTATGTCTTATAGAAGACTTGCCAAGCGGTTTTTGCAGTGCAGCAATGTGCTGCGGATGATTGTGGCCCAGCAGGGCGAAAAAAAGCCCGCTCACGTGGCGGGCCAGGGGTGGCTGCGACGGGCAGCGCTGTCAGGCGTTGTCGCGCATCCACTGGTCGGCAAAGGCGTCGGACCGCGCCTGCGCCTTGGCGCCGCTGTTCATCAACCACACCAGCGAACCGGTGGCAAACAACAGTGGAACAAGGGCAAGGGTCAGATTGATCATGGCGAGCTTGGGTTTGGGGGTTGAAAACGCAGCCGCATTCGGCATGCTGCGGTGCAGCATAACTCGGGCGCCACGCGGGCTGTCCGGCGGCGCCGGATGACCCTGGATCCATTGGGATATCGGCCCGAAACCAGCCGGCTTGAGCCGCAGGCGCTCAGTTGCCGGCTGCGCTGGCCGCGCTGGCTGCACTGGCTGCGCTGGCGGCGCTGGCGGCGCTTGCCGCAGGCGCTGCGGCCGCTGGTGCCACAGGCGCGGCTGGCGCCGGCGGCTCGGCGGGCAGCGTGGGTACGACCGATGTGGTTGGCGCGGCGGGCAGAACAGGCGTGGCCGATGTGGTAGGCCCGGCGGGCAGGACCGGCGTGGCTGATGTGGTTGGCGCGGCGGGCAGAAGAGGCGTGGCCGATGTGCTTGGCTCGGCGGGCAGAACCAGCGTGGCCGATGTGGTTGGCGCGGCAGGCAGGGCCGGCGCGGCGGCCGCCACTGGCGCCACGATGCCAATGCCCTCGGCCGGTGCGGCCGCCATGGCGGCCACCGCCGCACGCTGGTCGGCATGCAGACAGCCGTCGACCAGGCGTTGGCCGCGCCGCGCGTCCATCAGCATCGATTTGGCGGGGATCTGAAGCCACACGATGCCGGTGCTCGGGCCCTCCAGCCGCACGGCGCCGGTGCTGGTTTCACGCGGCAGCAGGCGGTAGCGCCGGCCCTGGTGGCTGAGGGTGAACCAGCCTGGCTGGCCGTCCACGGGCAGCACGCTCACTTGCTGGTTGAATTCACAGTCGGCCGCACCGGTCAGCACCCGCGCGGCCACGCCGAGTTGGGCGTCGCTGATGGCTTCGGTCGTCTCGGCTGCCAGCGCCAGGCTTTTGGCCTGGTTCTGCAGGCGTTGGCGTGTGGTGGCTGGCGCGGGCTTGGCCACCGGCTTGGCTGCGGCCTTGGCCTCGGGGGCCGTTGGCGGGCTGGCCGCCAGGGCGCTCGCAGTGGCCAGCAAGCCGCTGGCAGCAGCCAGCAGGGCGACAGAGAACAGGCGTTGGCGTTGGTGCATCAGGTTCGGCTTTGGTCTGAAGTGGGTTGGATGGTGTTGCGCACCGGCTGGCCTGCACCCGCTCAGGCCGGTGCAGCGTCGCCAAACAATGCCTGCAGCGCCTGTGCCGGCAGCGGCTGGCCGGTGCGCCGGGCGCGGCTGATCAGTTGCCAGAAGAAACGGTAGCTGGCACGGTCATGCAGCACATCGTGGTGGCGGATCGGCGCCCAGTGCGCAGCCTGCGCCGCCAGCAGGATGTCGATCGCCACATCCACCTCGGCCATGCTGGGCGCAAAGGCGTCAATGATCGGCCGGATCTGCGCCGGGTGGATGCTCCACATGCGCTGGTAGCCAAATTCACGCGCGGCGCGCCGGGCGGCATCGGCCACGGCCGCCATGTCCTTGAACTCGGTCACCACGTTGTGTGACGGCACCTTGCCCGCTGCATGGCAGGCGGCGCTGATTTCCAGCTTGGCGCGTTGCACCAGCGGGTGGGCAAACTGGCCCACCGCGCCCATGGCCGACTGCGGGATCGCACCCCGGTGGGCGCTGACGAAGTCCATCAGCCCGAAGCTCAGGCTCTGAACCCGGGGCAGCGCGGCCAGCGCCTGCACGTCGCGCAGCGCGCCATGCGTTTCCACCAGCGCATGCACCGGCAGCTGTGCGCCGCGGCCATGGTGGGCGGCGGCGGCGTCAATGGCGGCCACCGCCCGCTGCAGGTCAGCCAGGTGGCGCGGCTTGGGCACCATCAGGTAGGCCAGCCGGTCACCGGCGCGGCCCACCAGGGTGTGCACGTCGGCTTCAAACGCCGGGTGGTCCACCGGGTGCACCCGGGCGCCGACGCGGCCGAAACGGTTGGCGGCTGACAGCGCCAGCTCAGCGCACAGGTTGGCGTGCTCAGCCTCGGCGCCCACCGGCGCGCCGTCTTCGCAATCGAGCGTGATGTCGAACACCGGGCCCAGCTCGGCCTGCAGCGCCAGGGCCTTGCGCATGCGGGCCTCGGTGCCGCAGTAGTGGTCGCACACCGGCAAGTCTGCCGGCGGGTCGCCCTCGTCGATCAGCGCCCGGCTGGGCAGCAGCAGCATCGCGCGTGTCAGCGGTCAGAGCAGGTGTTTGACGCCGTCTTGCTCGCCCTGCAACTCGGCCAGGGTCTTGTTGATGCACTCCTGGCTGAAGGCGTCGATCGGCAGCCCGTCGACGATGCTGTACTCGCCACCGGCAGTGGTCACCGGGAAGCCGAACATCGTGTCCTTGGGGATGCCGTATTCGCCGTTGCTGGGCACGCCCATGGTCACCCAGGCGCCGTTGCTGCCCAGCGCCCAGTCACGCATGTGGTCGATGGCGGCGTTGGCAGCCGACGCAGCGGACGACAGCCCGCGCGCCTCGATGATGGCCGCGCCGCGTTTGCCCACGGTGGGCAGGAACACGTCCTTGTTCCAGACCTGGTCGTTGATCATGTCCTTGACCGCCGCGCCGCCGATGGTGGCAAAGCGGTAGTCGGCATACATCGTGGGCGAATGGTTGCCCCAGACCGCCAGCTTCTGGATGCTGGCCACCGGCTTGCCGGTCTTGGCGGCCACTTGGCTGAGTGCGCGGTTGTGGTCCAGCCGCAGCATGGCGGTGAAGTTCTTGCGCGGCAGGTCGGGCGCCGATTTCATCGCGATGTAGGCATTGGTGTTGGCCGGGTTGCCCACCACCAGCACTTTCACGTTGCGGCTGGCC
>JANNMP010000674.1:0-9054 GCA_031398015.1 Burkholderiaceae bacterium | reverse complement strand
AACGGGGATCACGCGCAGCGCGGTGATCACGGGGGTGTTCGTGTTCATGGCGGCGGGCTCAGTCCGCGGTGATCTTGCCCACTTCGATGACCTTCTTCCAGCGAGCGAACTCGGTGGCCTGGAAGGCGGCGAACTGTTCGGGCGTGTTGCCCACGATCTCGAAACCCAGCTCCAGCAGCCTGGGCTTGACAGCGGCGTCGTTCAGGCCCGCCAACAAGGCCTCGTGCAGCTTGGCCTTGATGTCGGCCGGCAGGCCCCTGGGCGCGGCAAAGGCCTGCCACGAGTACACCGTCACGCCCTTGAGGCCCAGTTCGTCCATGGTCGGCACGTCGGGCAGCAGCGGTGAGCGCCGGGTGCTGGTGATGGCCAATGCGCGCAACTTGCCGCCCTTGATGTTGGGCAGGCCGGTGTTGATGTTCATGAAGGTGGCGTCGACCTGGCCGCCCAGCAGATCGGCCATCGCCGGTGCGCCGCCCTTGTAGGGGATGTGCAGGCCGGTGGTCTTGGTCTCTTGCCAGAACAGCTCGGCCGTCAAGTGATCACTGCTGCCGTTGCCGGCCGAGGCAAAACTCATCTTGCCCGGGTTGGCCTTGTGGAAGGCCAGCACATCGGCCACGCTCTTGTGCGGTGATGCGGCCGGCACGGTGAGGATGTTGGGCGCCTGCACCGCCACGGTGATGTAGTCGAAATCCTTCAATGGGTCATAGGCCGCTGCCTTGATCAGGTGCGGGCCGATCACCAGCGGCCCCAGCGACGTCACGAAGATGGTGTGGCCGTCGGGCGCGGCGCGCTTGGCCGCCGCCGCACCCACCGTGCCACCGGCACCGGCCTGGTTGCTGACGATGAAGCTGCCGCCCAGTTTTTCTTGCAGCTTGGCGCCCAGGGTGCGGGCAATCATGTCGGTGGAGCCGCCGGGCGGAAACGGCACCAGCAGCGTGACCGGTTTGCTCGGCCAGGCCTGGGCGGCGGCGCCCGGCGCCAACACGGCGCCAGCCAATGCGACCGCCAGCGCTGCGGCAGTGGAAAGCAAGGTCTGCATGCAAAGTCTCCTGTGGGTGGCTTGGGTCGGCTGAACAGGCTCGGCGTGATTCAGCGTGATTCAGCGTGAACCTGCCTGATCAAACGGTAGCGCTACCAAATCCGCTCTGGATGGTAGCGCTACCCATTGACCTCGGCAAGGTGCTTGACCCTGGGGATTACCCGCACTCAGCTGCTGCTGCGCTCGATGATCGAAAAGCCGATGTCCACCACCGGCTGGACCACCGGGCGGCCCTCGGCACGGTCGACGATGAACGACGCCGCCTGGCGGCCGATGGCAGCGCCCTTGATGTGCACCGTGGTCAGTGCCGGGTGCACGTCGGCGGCGAACGACAGGTCACCAAACCCCACCACCGCCAGCTGTGCGGGCACGCTGATGCCACGCACCCGGGCCTCGGTCAGCACGCCCAGGGCCAGCAGGTCTGAGCTGCAGAACACCGCATCGATGGCATCGGCGCCGCTGCGCAGCAGCTCGGCCAGGCCGCCGCGCCCGCTCTTGAGCGTGGTGGGCGCGCTGACCAGCACCACTTGCACCGGCGCCAAGCCCAGCGCCAGCGCCGCCGCTTCAAACGCCGCCACGCGCCGCTTGGCACGCTCGTCATCGCCGGCCACCACCGCCAGGCGGCGCCGGCCCTTGGCATGCAGGTACTGCGCCACCGCCGTGCCCACATCGCGGTGTGAGAACCCCACCAGCATGTCGATCGGCGTGGGCGTCAAGTCCCAGGTTTCGACCACCGGGATGCCCGAGGCCAGCAGCCGCCGCCGGCCGTCGGCCGAATGCATGATGCCGGTGAGCACGATGCCGTCGGGCCGGCGGCCGATGATGGCCTCCAGCAGCTTGTCTTCGCGCGTGCCGTCGTAGCCGGCCTGGCCCAGCATCAGCTGGTAGCCCATGGTGTCCAGCGCCTCGGTGAGCGACTGCACCGTCTCCTGGAACACCGGCCCGGCGATGGTGGGCACCACGGCGGCCACCAGCCGGCTGCGCGCCGACGCCAGGCCACCGGCCAGGCGGTTGGGCACGTAGCCGGTGCGGGCAATCGCGTCGGCCACCCTCTGGCGCACATCGTCTGACACCTGCGCCGGGTGGTTGACCGCACGCGACGCGGTGATCGGCGCCACCCCGGCCAGCTTGGCCACGTCATGCAACGTCACGGCACCGCTGCCGCGCCGGGTGCGCCGGGGTGCTGTGCTGTGCTGGGCCATGTTGGATTGTAGGCAAATGGCAGCGCTACCGTGGCTGTTTGCAGCCGATCCTGCAGCCGATGCCTGGTGGCGTTTGCCGCCCGAGCCATCCCCGCAGGCTGCGCGCCACAATCTGCCGCATGCGCATCGACGCCATCACCAGCCGCCTGCAGGCCCTGGGTGCCAAGCCTGTGCACCTGCAGCGGCTGCTGCGGCACTGGACCCATGCGATCGCGTTCGACCAGGGCAAGAAGCGCCAACCCGAGCACTGGCTGCCGAAGGCGGTGCGCGATGCCCTGCCTGACCTGGCAGCCGAGCTGGGCGGCCTGCTGCGCCTGCACAGCCAGCACCCGGCGGCCGACGGCTCGGCCCGGCTGCTGCTGGCGCTGGCCGATGGGCAGACGGTGGAAGCGGTGCTGCTGCCAACCGGGCGCAACAGCGGCCGCACGCCCGGCCTGTGCGTCAGCAGCCAGGTGGGTTGCGCGGTGGGCTGCGGCTTCTGCATGACCGGTGTGGGCGGCCTGCAGCGCCAGCTGGGCAGCGCCGAGATCGTGGCCCAGGTGGCGCTGGCGCGTGGCCTGCGGCCGGTGCACAAGGTGGTGTTCATGGGCATGGGCGAGCCGGCGCACAACCTGGACAACGTGCTCGACGCCATCAGCCTGCTGGGCACGGTGGGCCAGATCGGCCACAAGAACCTGGTGTTCTCCACCGTCGGTGATGCCCGCGCGTTTGAGCGCCTGCGCTCGCTGACCAAGGGCGATGTGCGGCCGGCGCTGGCCTTGTCACTGCACACGACCGATACCGCGCTGCGCGAGCGCCTGCTGCCACGTGCGCCGCGCCTGTCGCTGCAAGAGCTGGTCGCCCAGGCCGACGCCTATGCGCGTGCCAGCGGCTACCCGGTGCAGTACCAGTGGACGCTGCTGGCCGGGGTGAACGACAGCGCGGCCGAGATCGACGGCATCGCCCGCCTGCTGGCCGGGCGCTTTGGCGTGCTGAACCTGATCCCCTGGAATGCCGTGCCGGGCCTCGACTTTGCCCGCCCCAGCTGGGAGCACGCCGCCGACATGGCGCGCCAGTTGCACCGGCGCGGTGTGCTCACCAAGCTGCGCCATTCAGCCGGGCAGGATGTGGATGCTGGCTGCGGCCAACTGCGCGCCCGCGCTGGCCGTGGCGCCGCTGGCGTGGGCCGCGTGGTGGCCATGCCATCGGCAGCCAGGCCAGCGCGCCACCTCAGGCCGGCCGCAGAAAATCCAGCAGCAACCGGTTGACCGCCTCGGGCTGCTCTTGCTGCACCCAGTGGCCGGCGCCGTCGATCACGTGGCAGCCGCGCAGTTGCGCACAGGCGCTGCGCTGCATGGCCTCGAACGCACCTGGGCGCTGGTGTGTGCCCCAATCGCTGGTGCCGGCGATGTACAGCGCTGGCACCTCGATGCGCCTGCCGGCGAACAGTTGCAACTCGGCCTGGCAGGCCGGGCTGGTGCTGGCGCGGTACCACTGCAGGCCGCCGTCGAAACCGGTGCGGCCGTACTCGGCGCTGTAGACCTGCAGTGCGGTGTCGGGCAGCCAGTGGTTGCTGGCAACCTGTGCCGGCGACGGCATGTGCGGCGCCACCGTGCCGGGCATGGTGGCGCCCAGGTCCATCACGTAGTAGGTGGGCAACAAGGCCAGTGATTCGGCGGTCCAGCCTGGCAGCGGCTGCGGCCGGTGGTGGCTGTGGTGGCCTGGCCAGTCAGCGCTTTTGTGGTGGTAGTAGGCGCGCAGGAAATCATGCACGCCCTGCGGCGGCTGGTTCAGGTGCTGGGCCGCAGCGGCGCTGCTGAAGTAGTGCTGGTAATGCTGGCGTGGGCGCGGCAGCGCGGCCAGCGCGGCGTGCATGTCCACGGCCGGCCGCTCGGGCGCCAGCGCGGCGGCGGTGTTGAACGGCAGTGCCGGTGGCCCGCCGAACGGCGCACTCATCAACACCACACGCTGGAACACATCGGGCCGCAGCAGCGCGCACCAGGCCGCCACCGGCGAGCCGAAGTCATGGCCCACCACCGCATGCACCTGGCGGTGGCCGAGCGCCAGCACCAGGCCCAGCGCATCACGCACCAGGTTGAACCAGGTGTAGGCAGTGGGCGGGGTTTTGAAGTCGGCCGACCAGCCGGTGCTGCGGCCGTAGCCCCGCTGGTCAGGCGCGATCACATGCAAGCCGGCAGCGGCCAGCGCTGGCAGCACATGGCGCCAGCTGTAGGCCAGCTCTGGGAAACCGTGCAGCAGCAGCACCGCCGGCCGGCCGGGGGCGTCAAAACCGGCCTCCAGCACATGCATCCGCATGCCGTTGATGCCGGCCACGAAGCGGCTGCGCACGCCGGCGGGCAGCAAGTCTGGCGGCAGGGGGTCCAGGGCTGGTGCGGTCAAGACAGGGTCTCCAGGGTGGCAGATGCGGGCTGGCGTGCAGGTTAGCGTGCCATTGACCACTGGAGCCGCAAATGCCACTGACGCCACTGACGCCACTGACGCCACTGACCGACGCCGAACAAGACCTGGTTGCCCAGGCCAGCACGCTGGCGCGCGAGCGCATCACGCCGCTGGCCCCCACCTGGGAGCGTGAGCGCCGCATCGGCCGCGAGGTGCTGGCCGACGCTGTGGCACTGGGCTTGACGCGGCTGCAACTGCCCTTGAGCCACGGCGGCCTGGGCTTCAGCTTTGCCTGCAAGGTGCAAGTGGCCGAGGCGCTGGCGGCGGGCGATTTCGGCTTCACCATGTCATGGATCAACACCCACAACGTGGCGGTGCTGCTGGCCAGCAAGGCCACACCGGCTGTGGCTGCCAGGTACCTGGGCGACCTGGTGGCCGGCCGGCGACTGGGCTGCACCGCACTCACCGAGCCCGGCGCCGGCTCTGACTTTGCTGCCATCACCACCACAGCGACGCAGCAGCCAGACGGCGGCTGGCGCATCAGCGGCGCCAAGGCCTGGATCACCAATGCTGCCGAGGCCGACGTGGTGGTGCTGTATGCCCAAACCGCACCCGGCAGCGGCGGCCGTGGCATTGCCGCGTTTGTGGTGGACGGCCAGCGCGCCGGCTTCGTGCGTGAGCCGGGCTATGCGTTGGGCGGCCAGCACAGCATCGGCACCGGCGGCTTCCGGCTCGACGGCTACCTGGCCCAGGCCGATGAGTTGCTGCACCCAGCGGGCCTGGCCTTCAAGGCCGCGCTGGGCTCGATCAACGGCGCCCGCACCTACATCGCCGCGATGTGCTGCGGCATGGTGGCCGAGGCGCTGCGCGTGGCCCAGGCCCATGGCCGCGCGCGCCACAGCTTTGGCCAGCCCTTGGCCGCCCACCAGGGCTGGCGCTGGCGCCTGGCCGAAGCCGCCGCCGAACTGGCGGCCTGCCGCGCGCTGGTGGCGCTGGCCGCCGAGGCCATCGATGCCGGCGCCGATGCGCAACTGGTGGCTGCCCAGGCCAAGTTGCTGGCCTGCCGCATGGCCGACCGCCATTTGCCGGCGTTGGCCCAGGCGATGGGCGCCGAAGGCCTGCGCGAACACCACCCCTTTGCGCGCCACCTGGCCGGCGCGCGGGTGGCGGGTTTCGTCGATGGGTCGAGCGAAATGCTGCTGGAGCGGATTGCAGCGGTGATGCGTTGACCGGCCACGGTCAGGGCTTGACCAGCAGCGGCGGCGGCAAAACCATGCCGCGTTTGGCCATCGCCTCGCGCACCCGGTCGGGCCGGTCGCTGACGATGCCGTCCACCCCCAGGTCGAGCATGGCCTCGATGTGCGCGGGCTCGTTCACCGTCCAGGCCAGCACCTGCAGGCCCAGGGCCTGGGCTTGCTTGACCTGCGCTGCGTCCAAGTCGCCAAAGTAGCTGCTCCAGACGCTGCCACCGGCGGCCTTGACCATCTTCGGCACCGAGCCATGGTCTTGCAGCGCATGGCCTGCGGTCCAGGGTGTGGCGGGGCCGGTGCCGACGTTGTCCAGCCAGCGCTGGCGCGCTGTGAGGTAGACGGTGGCGATCTCCGGCGCCTCGCGCTGCACCACCGCCAGCGTGCGCCAGTCGAACGACAGGATGCTGCTGCGGCCGGCCAGGCCGGCTGCGCGCAGTGCCGCCACCAGCGCGCGCGCAAACGGCTCGGGTGCGGCGGTGTCATCGGGCTGGTTGGGGACGAGCTTGGTCTCCAGCGCCAGCCGCAGCGTGGCGCTGCCGGTCTTCTTCACCAGCGCCAGCAGTGCGTCCAGCGTGGGCAGGCGTTCGCCGTCAGCGGCCTGCTGCTCAGGGTACAGGCCGGCATAGCGGGTGCCGGGTTTGAGGCGGCCCACGTCATAGCGCTGCAGCGTGGCCCAGGGCGTGTGGAAGATCACCGGGCCGCGCGCCGCCAGCCATTGGCCATCGGGGCCGCGTGTGATGTCGGGGTTCAGCGCCGGGTCATGCGAGATCAGCAGCACGCCGTCGCTGCTGATGGCGATGTCGGTCTCCAGCGTGTGCACGCCCACCGCCAGCGCGCGGGCAAAGCCGGCCAGGGTGTTCTCGGGCGCCAGGCCACGCGCGCCGCGGTGGCCCTGCAGGTCAAAGGCCTGGGTGGCGGGTGCCAGCAGCAGCATGGCGGCGGCAAGCAGGGCGGTGGCCAGGTGGTTCACGGCGTCTCCGGCAATGTGGCCGGCCACTGTAAGCCGCCTGAAGTTTCACAATCCAGGGCATGCACAGCCCAGCCCTGCCGCCACAACAATCCATCCACATCGCCAGCCATGCGCCAGGCCCCAAGCTGATGGTCAGCGGCGCGGTGCATGGCAATGAGGTGTGCGGCACGCTGGCCATCCGCCGCGTGCTGGCCGAGATTGAATCGGGCGCGCTGGTGATCACACGCGGCAGCGTCACCTTTGTGCCGGTGTGCAATCCGCTGGCCTATGCGCGTGGCCAGCGTGCCGGTGACCGCAACCTGAACCGCGCGCTGATGCCACGCCAGCAGCCACTGGACAACGAAGACCGCTTGGGCAACTGGCTGTGCCCGCTGCTGGCCGCCCATGACGGCCTGCTCGACCTGCATTCATTCCACTCCGCAGGCGAGCCGTTCGTGATGGTGGGGCCGGCCAACAACAGCGGCAGCCTGGAGCCCTTCAGCCAGGCCGCCACCGAAGAAGCGCTGGCCAAGGTGCTGGGCGTGCCACGCGCGGTGGACGGCTGGCTGGGCAGCTATGCCAGCGGCGTGGCGCAGCGCCGCGCGCTGGCCCAGGCCGACGGCGTGCTGGCCGACCTGCCCGAGCTGCACCCGATGTACGGCGTGGGCACCACCGAGTACATGCGCAGCCAGGGCGGCTGGGCGCTGACGCTGGAGTGCGGCGCCCACACCGACCCACAGTCACCCGAAGTGGCCTGGCGCGCCATCCACCGCACGCTGGCGCATCTGGGGCTGACTGACGAAACCCCGCCGGCGGCCGACGCGCAGATTGCGTTGATGAGCCTGCACACCGTGGTCGACAAGCAGCATGCCGATGACCGCTTTGTGCGGGACTGGCAGAGCTTTGATGCGGTGCGCGCGGGTGAGCTGATCGGGCACCGCGCCAGCGGCGTTGAGGTGCGCGCGCCGGGTGACGGCTGGCTGGTGTTTCCGAATGCGCGGGCGCTGGCGCGGCAGGAGTGGTTTTATCTGGCGCGGGCGAGCAGCCGGTTTGGCTAGACTGAGGGACAAACGGCCGCTGCCGGAGAGACCCGATGACCAAGTTGAAGATCGTCACAGATCCGGAAATCATGGGCGGCACCCCTGTGTTCGCTGGCACACGCGTTCCGGTGCGGGTCCTCTTCGAACACCTCGAAGCCGGCGATTCCCTGGACGTGTTCCTGGATGACTTTCCCACCGTCAGCCGAGAGCTGGCGGTCGCGGTTCTGGAGCAAGCACGCTCGGCTGTTGCACCCGATGCGCATCCTGCTTGACGAATCTGTGCCTGAGAGGATCGGTGATCTTCTTCAACCCCACACTTGGAGCTCGGTCCGCCGCGAAGGCTGGGCCGGCTTGAAGAATGGCAAGCTGCTCGCGACTGCGTCGAACAGCTTTGACGTTTTGCTCACCGCCGACAAAAGCATGGAGTTCCAGCAGAACCTGGCGAGGTTGCCGATGGCCATCGTTGTCATGCGGGCATACAGCAACCGTGTCGACGACTTGACCCGCGTCATCCCTGCGGCGCTTCGAGCGCTTGAAACGCTGCAGCCGAAGACGCTGACAAAAGTCGCGGCCTGACCGGCGCGGCAGCACAGCGCCCGCTGGCAAGCGGCCAGCGCCGCAAGGAACGCTGCCGGCCGCTGCGCATCCAGCACACCCTTATGGCGCCAAGCTGCTGCACAAGTCCAGCCCGAAAGGCTGCACCTTGGCCACCGCTGCGGCCATGTTGTGCGCGTTCAGGCCACCGGCCAGAAACAGCGGCCGGCCCAGTGCTGCCTCGCCGTCGCGGATGCGCCGGCTCAAGGCCCAGTCATGCGTGCGGCCGGTGCCGCCCAGTTCTTTGACCGCTGCCAACAGGTTGCCGCTGTCGAGCAAGATGGCGTCAATTGGCAGAGCTTTGATGCGGTGCGCGCGGGGGACCTGATCGGGCAGCGCGCCAGCGGCGTTGAGGTGCGCGCGCCGGGCGACGGCTGGCTGGTGTTCCCGAATGCGCGGGCGCTGGCGCGGCAGGAGTGGTTTTATCTGGCGCAGGCGAGCAAGCGGTTCGCCATCTGACCGCCGGGCGGTGCCTGCGCGTCGCCCGCACAACCGCTTGCGACGTTTTCCTACGGCCGCCGCACACGCTGTCCCACGCCGCGCGCAGCAGCGTCGCTGCATTCTTGGCGCCACACCAACCAGGGAGCCACGATGGCCATGG
>JANNMP010000069.1:0-3314 GCA_031398015.1 Burkholderiaceae bacterium | reverse complement strand
CCAGCTCCATCGCGTTGATCTGGCCGGGCTGGCCAGCGCTGCGGTCACGCACCGTGCCCACGAACACCGCCACCGCGCCCACGCCGCCGTCACCGGCGCGCAGCGCCGCCACCTCGGTGGACAGATCGAAATCGGCAGCCTGGATGCGCACACGCTGGGTTGAACTCATGGCTTCAAATTCTCGCATTGCCGCTATTGCTGGCCGTGGCCGGTGCAGACGCGTTGCCGGCCGCCGTGGCTGGCGCTACCCGCCCGTGACAGGGGGGAAAAACGCCACCTCGGCGCCCGCCGGCACCGGCGTGGCCTCATCGGCCATCACCTGGTTGAGGGCGCAGCGCAACGCCCGCCCGCGCGCCAGCACCTGGGCATGGGCGCCTCCGCGCGCGATCAGCGCGTCGCGCAGCTGGCCCAGCGTGGTGGCCGGCTCCATGCTGAGCACTTCAGACGCGCCCAGCGCCTCGCGCAACGAGGCGAAGTAGCGCACGGTGATGGTCTGGCGATGGGTGTGCGGCATCTGGCTCAAGCCCCGATCAGCGCCGCCAGCAGCAGCAAGCCCACGCTGTCACCGCGCCGCACTGCCTGGCCGGGCGCCAGGTCGACCAGGCCGTCGGCCCACACCGCCGAGGTGAGCACGCCCGAGCTTTGGTTGGGGTAGATCTCCACGCCACCCTGGGCATTGAAGCGGGCGCGCAGGAACTCACGCCGTTTGTCGGGCTTGGGCCAGTCGAAATCAGCCCGCACGGGCACGGCCACCGGCATCGCCGTGCTGCAGCGTTGCAACGCGCGCAGCAGCGGCGCCACCGCCAGCAGGAAGGTGACGAAGCTGGAGACCGGGTTGCCGGGCAGGCCGATGAACAGCGCTTCGCTCTGGCCATCGGCTTTGCGCACCGCGCCGAAGGCCAGCGGCTTGCCTGGCTTGATCGCCACTTGCCAGGCTTCGAGCCAGCCCTCAGCTTTCACGGCCGGCTTGATGTGGTCTTCTTCACCCACGCTGACACCGCCGCTGGTCAGGATCAGGTCGGCGTCTGCGGCCGCGCGGCGCAAGGCGTCGCGGGTGGCGTCCAGCTGGTCGGGCACGATGCCCAGGTCTTGCACCTCGCAGCCTGCTGCCAGCAGCAGGCCACGCAGCGTGAAGCGGTTGCTGTTGTAGATGGCACCGGGCTTGAGCGATTCACCCGGCATCACCAGCTCGTCACCGGTGGAGAACAGCGCCACCTTGGGCCGCCGCCGCACCGACAGGCGTGATGCGCCGACACTGGCCGCCAGCCCCATGGCTTGCGGCGTGATGCGCGTGCCGGCGGCCAGCACCTCGGCGCCGAACAACACGTCTTCACCGCGGCGGCGCACCCACTGGCCGGGCTGCGGCTGGGTGTTGAAACGCACCGCGCCAAGCCCGTCCCCAGGCATGGGCTCACATTGCTCCTGCATCACCACCGCGTCGGCGCCGGCGGGCAGCGGCGCACCGGTGAAGATGCGTGCTGCCGTGCCCGGCTGCAGCGCGGCGCCCACCACGCCGGCAGGCAGGCGCTGGCTGACTGGCAACACCGTGCCGGCGGTGGGCACATCGGCCGCCCGCACGGCGTAGCCGTCCATCGACGTGTTGTCGGCCGGCGGCACATCCAGCGCACTGACCACCGGCTTGGCCAGCACCCGGCCCAGGCAATCGAAGGTGTTGATCTTCTCCACCTGCGGCAGCACCCGGTCTTGGGCCACCGCCAGCAGGCGCTGGTGAACCTCGGCCAGGCTGAGCATGGCAGCACGGGGCGGGATCGATGGGCTGTCGGTCATGGCAATCAATCGGCTGGCGGGTGTTGGTAGCGGTAGCGCTCGGCGCTGTCACGCAGCAGCGCCACCAGGGCCAGCGGATCGGCCAGGGCAATCACCGGCCTGGCGGTGGGCACGGGCAGCGCAGCCGGCAAGTCAGTGGCGATGGCGGTGACAAACGGGTCGTCGGGGTAGAGCGGCGGCTGGCCCAGCGCGGCACGCCAGACCTCCACCTTGGGCAGGTCAGCATGCTTGAAGCCTTCAACCAGCACCCAGTCGGTGGGCGACAGCTCGGCGATCAGCTGGTGCAGCGTGGGCAGGCCCTCGGCATCAAACTCACGCAACAGCGCCAGGCGCTGCGCCGAGGCCACCAGCACCTCGGTGGCGCCGGCCGCGCGGTGGCGAAAGCTGTCCTTGCCGGGCTGGTCGATGTCGAAGCGCTTGTGCGCATGCTTGATCACCGACACCCGCTGGCCATGGGCCAACAGGCCGGCGATCACCGCCTCGATCAGCGTGGTCTTGCCCACGCCGGATGGGCCACAGAAGCCGACGACGTTCATGCGGCGCCCTTCATGCGCTGCAGTGCAACACGATGTGGGCCTTCACCAACGCTGCATCGGCCGGCAGGCTGGTGAAGCGTTTGGGCAGGCTTTCGATGCCATGCAATGCCGCCGGCCGCAACGGCGCGCGGCCAAGCGCCTCTTCGATGGTGGCGGCAAACTTGGCCGGCAAGGCGGTTTCCAGCACGACCATCGGCACCCCCGGCTGCAGGTGTTGCCGCGCCACCTTCAAGCCATCGGCGGTGTGGGTGTCGATCATGTCGTGGTGCGTGGCCCAGGTGCTGCGGATGGTGGCCAGGCGGTCGGCATGGCTGCTGCTGCCCGAAACGAAGCCAAAGCTGGCAAGACGCGCTGTGTCCTCGGGCGGCAACTGGAAGCCGCCGTCACGCGCCAGCGCCGGGCCGAACAACTCAGCCACGCGCTGACCGTCATGCCCCAACAAATCGAACACGAAGCGCTCGAAGTTGCTGGCCTTGCTGATGTCCATGCTGGGGCTGCTGGTCTCGTGGGTTTCAGCGGCGCTGCGCACCCGGTAGCGGCCGGTGCGGAAGAACTCGTCGAGCACGTCGTTCTCGTTGGTGGCCACCACCAGCTGGGCGATCGGCAGGCCCATCAAACGCGCCACATGGCCGGCACACACGTTGCCGAAGTTGCCTGATGGCACGGCAAAGCTCACACGTTCATCGTTGCTGCGCGTGGCTTGGAAGTAGCCGGCAAAGTAATACACCACCTGGGCCAGCAAGCGTGCCCAGTTGATGCTGTTGACGGTGCCGATCTTCCAGCGCCGCTTGAACGCGAGGTCGTTGCTCACCGCCTTGACGATGTCCTGGCAATCGTCGAACACGCCGCGGATCGCGATGTTGAAGATATTTTCATCCTGGAGCGAGAACATCTGGGCGGTCTGGAACGGGCTCATCTTGCCGTGCGGCGACAGCATGAAGACGCGGATCCCACGCTTGCCGCGCATCGCGTACTCGGCAGCCGAGCCGG
>JANNMP010000760.1:0-3689 GCA_031398015.1 Burkholderiaceae bacterium | reverse complement strand
CGACAAGGCCAGGACGGCGATCAGCGCCAGCCAGCCACCGATGCGGCGGGCCGCGCGCGCCAGCAGTTGGGCGGGGTCTTGCTGCAAGCGGTTCGAGACGGTGTCGAAGGCCATGGTGTGCTCCCAAGCTGGGCGATGCGGGGTTCGTGGACCGGGCGGAACTGCCCTTGCTCACCAGACCGTTGCCGGGCCTGCAAACCCGACATGCCGTGCGACGGCTTCAGCAGTTGGGATGAGGGTGTGCGCGCCGGCGCTCACTTGCAGCCCGCTGCCCGCGCGCGATCGGGCCTCGGCCACAGCGCTCTCGCGCAAGCTGCGGACGCACCGATGCCCATTGCTGCGCCGGGAGTCGCGCGCAGCGCAGGGGAGCAAGGGGAGGGTTCCCGTCAGCGCAGCGCTGACGGGAGCCGTCGAGGCCGCCGGTCAGCGCACCAGCCCGGGCAGGTGCCGGGCCGGCCGTGTCGGGGTTGGTTGAATCAAACGGCCTGCTGAGCGGTGGGCGGCGCCTGCAGGTGTGCAAGCTGCCCGGCTCCTGCCGGGTCGGCCAGCCAGGCCACGCTGTTGAGCAGGCCCAGGCTCAGGACGACGGCGGCCACGGCACTGATCAGACGCGGCGCAAGGCGGGTGGTGAGGGGGTTCATCATGGTCTTTCGGTGGGTTGAGGGGCGCCGGGTTCGGCTTCCCTTACCCACAAGACCGTTGCCGGGCGCGTCAACCCGACATGCCGCGCCGGTTTATTTGTCCTTGATCGACGGATCAACCAGCACCTGTTCGCCGGTGCTTCGGTTGACCAGATTCAGGTCGTACTTCCACGTCTTGGCGTCGCTGTTCTGCGCGGTGCACCACACCGAGGTCGGCGTGCTCGCATCGTTGGCGCCCCAACCGGAGAAGACGGCGGCATTGGGGTTGTCCTTGAAATCGACGCCGAAGGTCGGGTCCTCGGCCGCTGTCTTGAAGCGATAGCTGGCAGCGCCGCTGGTGTCGAGCTGGAACGTCAATTGCACGGGCGACGGCTCCTGGCTCAGGTCGAGGTTGTCCGGGTCGGCGCTGAACTTGTCGTTGCTGGAATTGTGGGAAACGGTGACACAGGGCATGGTGTTCTCCAAGTTGGGTTGTCAAGGCGATGAACGGGACCCCGCACCCCGTTGCATCAAAGACACAAGGGCCATGTGGCCGGGGTGCCGGTAAGGGGTCTGGGAGACGCGGCGCACCAGCTCGCGGGCCTGCTCGGCGTGGCCCAGCCGCCAAAGCGCAGCGGCAAGCAGGGTCAGCGCCTGCGGGTCGTTGCCTTGCGTCTTGTCGGACAGGCGTTCGTGCACCGCCAGCCATTGCGCACGCGCCGGGCCGGCCTGGCCGTCACGCGCATGCAGGTCGCCCAGCGCCAGCTGCGCCCGGGCGGCGGCGAGCCGCTCGCGGCTGTTGAGCACCGCATTGCGCTGCAGCAGCTGGGGCAGTTCGGCGACAAACGCTTCGAGGTCGTCGCGTGGGCCGGGCCGTTGGTCGGCGGCGTCCAGCGCTGCGGTCAAGGCCAGCGCCGAGCCACGCACGAACACCTGCCAGTCAACGACCGCTGCGCCTTGTGCCAAGCGCTGGGTGTGCTGCTGTGCCAGCTGGCCGTGCTGGCGTGCGTCGCGGTGTTCGCCTGCGGCCTCCAGCGCCTCGGCGAGCTGGAGATGCGCCAGCGCCAGGTTGCGGTTCCAGGCCTTGTTCTGCGGATCGGACAACACCAGCGGCGCCACCACCGCCAGGCGTTCACGCGCGTGCTGCACCGCCTCGCTCAGGCGCCCCAGGTCCAGCAGGCTGCGCGCGGTTTCGCCCAGCGCCACACCCAGCGCGCTCTGCACCTCGCGGTCGCGCGGGGCGTCGGGCATGGCGCGCAGGAAGGCGATCTGCTGCTGCCGCTCACCGAGCGCGCTTTCAAGCTCGCCCAGCATCTCGCGGGCCTTGGCAATCCAGCCGTGGTTCGACGCCGCCTCCAGCGCCATTGCTGGGCGTTGCGGCAACAGTGCGGCAAGCGCTGCCCGCGTGCGCAGCAGCGCTGCCAGCGCCTCGGCCGGGCGCCCGCGGTCGAGCAGCACGGTGCCAAGGTTGCTGTAGGCCATGCTGACCTCGGCCTGCCACTCGGGCTTGCCGGGGTCCAGTCTGGCCAGTTGTTCGGCGAGGTCGCGGTAGGTCAGGAACGCCTGCTCGGCGGCCTCGAGGCGGCCGCGCTGGTAGTCGACATAGCCGCCCCAGAACAGGCTTTGTGCATGGTCGAACAAGCGCTGGCCGTCGCCCGGGTGGCGCGCCAGCAGCTCGGCCGTGCTCTCGGTGGCCTGGGCAAAGACACGGGCCGCGTCGTCGAGGTTGCCGCGCAGCTCGGCGATCTCGCCGATCAGGTGCAATGCCCGCGAGCGCCGGCCGAGCGACGCCGCGTCAAGCCGCCCTGCGCTCTGTGCCGCGTAGTAGTCGAGCGCGCGCGCGCCGACGCTGTCGAGCACGTCGAGCCGCCCCACCGGGCTCAACTTGGCGCGCAGGTCGCCGAGCATGAATTCGATCAGCCCTTCGGCCTGCACCTGCTGCTGGCGCGCCTCGCGCGCCTGCCACCAGGTGCTGGCGGCGCCGGCCACCACCACGCCGGCCAGCAAGCCACTGGCGGCCACGCCCACGCGGTGGCGGCGCACGAACTTGGCGATGCGGTAGAGCGCCGCGTCGGGGCGGGCGGCGATCGGCACATGGTCAAGCCAGCGCTGCAGGTCTTCGGCCAGCAGCGCGGCGTTGCCGTAGCGCTCGGCGGGTTGCTTCTTCAACGCCTTGGCGACGATGGTGTCGAGGTCGCCGCGCAGCTCGCGCGCCTGGGCCTTTGCCGCCTGCGATGCCGGCGGCGGCACGGTCTCGACCACCGCACGCAATTGCTCCAGCGCACTGGCCGTGGCCTGCGGCTCGGTCGGATGGCGGCTGGCCAGCAGAAGGTACAGCAGCACGCCCAGTGCGTAGACATCGGTCGCGGTGGTGACGTCGCCGCCTTCGATCTGCTCGGGCGCCGCATAACGCGGCGTGTACGCGTTGCCGGCGGCCCGGGTCAGCTCGCTGGCGGCACCGGGCTGGTTGGAGTCGTCGAGCAGCTTGGCGATGCCGAAGTCGAGCAGCTTGACCTCACCCGCCGCGCTGACCAGGATGTTCGACGGCTTCAAGTCGCGGTGCAGGATCAGCCGCGCATGGGCATGGGCCACCGCGGCCAGCACATGCAGGAACAGGCGCACGCGTGCTTTCAGGCCGAGTTGGGCGCGGCTGCAGTGGGCGTCGATCGGCAGGCCATCGACATATTCGAGGATCAGATAGGGCCGCTGGCCGTCGACGCCGGCGTCGATCAGACGTGCGATGTGCGGGTGCGAGAGCCGGCCGAGGATGCGCCCTTCACGCTCGAAGCGCTGCACCGCGCCGCGCCCATGCAGCGGGCCGCTCAGCACCTTGACCGCGACATGCCCTTCGAAGCGCCCGTCGGTGCGGCGCGCCAGCCACACCGTGCCCATGCCGCCCTGGCCGATTTCGCGTTCGACGGTGTAGGCGCCGAGCACATGGCCTGCGAGCGAGCGTTCGGGCAGCGGCGCCGGTGTTTCGAGAAAACCGGCGCCCAGCATTGTTTCCTGTCCCGCCAGCAAGCTGCTCAGCGCCTCGGCGAGCTCGGGTGCCTCGGATGCGATGCGGGC
>JANNMP010000758.1:0-4567 GCA_031398015.1 Burkholderiaceae bacterium | reverse complement strand
TATACATCGTCGCGCTTTTGGACGCGTCGCTTGCCAGGCATCTTGGTGCCGTCAAGCGCCCGATGCGCCGAATCGCTGCCGCTTCACCATTGCACCACCGTCGGGCCGACCGGCAATGCTTGCAAGGCTGCGGCGGCTTGTCCGGCGGCTTGGTCGGAGGCTTGTTCAGCGGCGCTGGCCGCTGTCTTGGGCGGCTTTGGCGCGGCAGCCGGGGCCGGCGCGGCCGGCGGCTCCACGCGGGCCTGCTCAGCCGACGCCGCGCAAACCACCACAATCTGCGCGGCCGGCTGTGGCGGCTCCAGCCAGGCCGCAGTGTGGGCCAAGGCCGCGCGCCAGCGGCTGTTGATCTTTTCTGCCGGCGCCTGCGCAGTGGCCTGTCGCAGCACATCGGCACCCAGCGGGCACAGGCGCTGGGCCTGTTGGCGCAGCGCCTGCGGGTCGGCGCCCGTCAGCACATAGGCCTGCACGGCGCTGCGCCCAGTGGCCAGTGGCTGCACCTGCACAGTGCCGGCGCAGCCCACCAGCAAGACCAGGCAGCACACGCCGGCAGGCGTTGACGCGGCGCGCTGGCACGGCATGGCGTTGCGGCTTCAGTCGTTGTTGGTCAGGCCGTCAGCCTGGCCCAGGGCGTGCGTCGCATCGTCCGTCGCAGTGCTGAGGAGCGGGTCGTCCAGCGCGCTGGCAAGCGGATCGTCCAGCGCGCTGACCAGCGTCTCACCGGCATCGCCAGCATCGTCAGCCGCACCGCCCAGCAACGGCTTGTCCAGCGGCCTGCACACCCGGCGGTGCAACCGCTCGAGGCGCTCGGAGCTCTCGATCTTGGCGAACACCGCCTGTGGATCGATCATCAGCGCAAACGGGTTGACGTTGCTGGGCAGTGATTGCATGGAGGCGCTTCCTGTTGGGTCGGCACAGGCGGTTCGCCCGTGCGGCCAATGTAGAACCGGGCCCCCGGCGCCTGAAGACGGTGCAGCGACATGCGCCCTGTCAGTGTTTGGATGACAGCGGCGTCAGGCCGCGCACCGCGCGCTGCTGCGTGGCCGCTCGGGTTCAGCGTGCAGCGGCGGCCAACCGGCCGGCCAGTGCCTGACGCCCGCCGCGTTGGGCAAAGTCAGCCGGTGCCAGGTTCAGGTCATTGCGCAGGCGTGCATCGGCGCCCTGCTTGAGCAAGACCATCACCGCGTCTTCCGGGCCGTATTGCGCCGCCATCATCAGCGGCGTGGTGCCATTGGGTGAGCGGGCATCGATGCGCGCGCCACGCGCCAGCAGCAGCACCAGCGCCTTGGTGCCCGGCGCGGCGGCGGCGTAGTGCAGCGGCGTCCAGCCCGGCTTGACGCCCTCGCCCGGGCCGTCGATGCGCGCGCCCAGGTCCAGCAGGCGCTGCACCCAGCTGTCATGGTCGCGCAGCGCGGCCATCATCAAGGCGGTTTCACCCGCGTCGTTGGCCAGGTCGATGCGCAGCTGCGCATGTGCCACCAGCCGCGCCGCCACCTTGAACGCGCCTTCGCGCTGGGCCAGGTACAGCGGGCTCTGGCCTTTTTCGTCGCGCGAGTTGGGGTCGAAGCCACGCGCCAGCAAGCTGTCGACGGTGGTGGCGTCATCGGCATTCACGGCCTTGAAGAAGTCTTCATAGGCACCAGCCTGCGCCGCAGAAAAACCAATCACCAGAATCAGTTGGAAGATGAATCGAAAGCAGTTTCTCAGCATCTCAGGCCCTGTTTGTTGGTGGTGGCAACTGGAACAGGCGCTCGAAGTTGCGGCTGGTTGCCGCCGCCACCAGGCCCAGGTCCAGGCCTTTGATGCGCGCCAGTTCGGCCGCCACAAACGCCACCCAGGCGGGGTTGTTGGTCTTGCCGCGGTGCGGCACCGGCGCCAGGTAGGGGCTGTCGGTCTCGACCAGGCAGCGCTCCAGCGGCACGAAGGCAGCCACGTCACGCAGCGCCTGGGCAGTTTTGAAGGTGAGGATGCCGGAGAAGGAAATCATGAAGCCCATGTCGAGCGCCGCACGGGCCACCTCGGCAGTTTCGGTGAAGCAATGGAACACGCCTGTGAGCGCGCCGCCGGCAGCGGCCTGGGCGCTGCGCAGCATGGCCACGGTGTCGGCCGACGCACTGCGGGTGTGGATCACCAGCGGCTTGGCCACGGCCTGCGCCACCGCGATGTGCACCGCAAAGCGCTCGCGCTGCCAGGCCATGTCGGCCAGGCTGCGGCCGTTCAAGCGGTAGTAATCCAGCCCGGTTTCGCCCACACCCACCACTTTGGGCAGGCTGGCCAACGCCAGCAAGCCCGCCACGTCGGGCTCGGTGATGCCTTCGTTGTCGGGGTGCACACCGGCGGTGCACCAGAAGTTGTCATGCGCCAGCGCCAGCGCATGCACGGTGCCGAACTCTTCGAGCGTGGTGCAGATCACCAGCGCCCGGTCGACTTGCGCGGCGGCCATGTCGGCACGGATGGCGTCGATGCGGCCGTGCAGCTCAGGAAAACTCAGGTGGCAGTGGGAGTCAACGAACATGGCAGTGGGTCAGCCTGGCAGCCGCCGGGCGGCTGCGGCGCCGGGCTCAAACGGTTTGTGTCGGCCGCGACGACGAAATTTGCGTGCCGAGGATCTCTTCGATCTTGAGCTTCAGCAGCCGGGTCTTGTCGTCGGCCGGAAAGCGCACGCCCACACCCTGGGTGCGCCCGCCCGAGGCATTGGCCGGCGTGATCCAGGCCACCTTGCCAGCCACCGGGTAACGCTGCGGGTCATCGGGCAACGACAGCAGCAGGTAGATGTCTTCGCCCAGCCGGTAGGGGCGCTGGGTGGGCACGAACAAGCCACCGTCGTGCAGCAGCGGAATGTAGGCCGCGTACAGCGCGCCCTTCTCGCGAAACACCAGCTGGATGACGCTGGGCCGCACCCCCGCCGGCATGGCGCCGTTGGCCGCCAGACCACCCTGGCCCATGAAAACGCTGATGTCCGTCATCGCGCCGAGTGTAGCGATGCAGCACCCCTGGCCGCCGCCTTTGCAATGCCCTGTGGCGCAGCGCCAGCCCACACAGCCGCTGCCTGCGTGACCAGTGACTCAAGCAGCAGATTGGCGTTCCACGGGTGCTGGTCGTGCCGGGCCACCCGCAGCAGCGCCTGCTGCCACTTGTGCAGCGCCTGGGGGTCGGCGCCGGCCGGCACCTGGCCAGCCGCAAAGAACCGGGGCGGCCCGCCGGCGGCCAGCACCTGGGCGTCATGCGACAGCTTGAGCAGCAGCTCCACCACCCGTGGCAGCGGCTGCCCAGCCAGCACTGCCGCATCACCGGCGGCCACGCGGCGTGGCAGGGCTGCCAGCAGCGCGGGGCTGATGCCGTCCTGCGCCCAGGCCAGGGCATCCAGCGGGCTGCCGCCAGCTGCGGCCAGCACGGCCTCGGGCGCGTCCAGGCCCTGGCCGCGCAGCCAGTCAAGCGCCGCAGCGGCTGCCGGCAAGGCCAGCGGCAGGCGCTGGCAGCGGCTGCGCACCGTGGGCAGCAGGTGCTCGGGGTCGGCACTGGACAGCAGCAGGCGCATGCGGCCGGGTGGCTCTTCCAGCGTCTTCAACAACGCATTGGCGGCGGGCCCGTTCAGCGCATCGGCCGGGTGCAGCACCAGCAGCTTGCCGCGCCCACGCCCGCTGGTCTGCTGCGACCAGGCAATCGCCTGGCGCACCTGCTCCACGCGGATGTCGCGGCTGGGTTTGGCCTCGGCTTTCAGCAGTTTGCTGTCGTCGTCGTCGACCCAGCCCAGGCGCACACGCAGCGCATCGGGCAGCACCAGCAGCAGATCGGGGTGCACCCGGGTGGCGACCAGATGGCAGCTGGCGCAGCGGCCGCAGGGCCAGCCCTGGCGGGCGCGGGTGGGGGCTTCGCACAAACCGGCCTGGGCGATCAGCAAGGCCAGCTCCAGATGGCCGCCACCGGCGGGGCCGTGGATCAGCACCGCATGGGCGCCGGCCAGCGCCGCCGATGCGCTGAGCGCGGCGCCCAGCCAGGGCAGCGGCAATTGGCCGTCAGCGCCGATGCCGACAGCCATGTGGGCGGCTGCGTCTTTGGCCATCTCAAGCCACCATGCTCAATGGCCCAGAACCGCGCGCCGCACCTGGGCCCACACGGCGTCGCGCGGCTGGTCGGCGTCGATGTGCACAAAGCGCTGCGGGTCGGCAGCTGCACGGCGGGCATAGCCGGCTTGCACACGGTCAAAGAATGCGCTGTCTTCCAGCTCCAGCCGGTCGGCGCTGCGTGCAGCGGCGCGGCGCTGCAAGGCCACCGCCGGCGGCAGGTCGAACCACAGCGTCAGATCGGGCTGCAGCAGCGTGCCACCAGCACCCTGGCCCTGCACCCAGGCCTCCAGCTGCGCCAGCACGTTGGCATCGAAGCCACGCCCGGCGCCTTGGTAGGCAAAGGTGGCGTCGGTGAAACGGTCACACAGCACCACCTCGCCACGCGCCAGCGCCGGCTGGATGACGCAGCGCAAATGGTCACGGCGGCCGGCAAAGACCAGCAGCGCTTCGGTCAGTGCATCCATCGGCTGCTGCAGGAACAGCGTGCGCAACTGCTCGGCCAG
>JANNMP010000718.1:0-2462 GCA_031398015.1 Burkholderiaceae bacterium | reverse complement strand
TCAGCGTCTCGGGCCCGCCCAGCAGCTCAGGGATGACGAACTCGCCGACGCAGGGGATGAACACCAGCATGCTGCCGGCAATGATGCCGGCCTTGGACAGCGGCACGGTGATCTTCCAGAACGCCACCCAGGGGCTGGCACCCAGGTCGGCTGCGGCTTCCAGCAAGCGAATGTCCAGCTTGGCCAGGTTGCCGAACAGCGGCAGCACCATGAATGGCAGGTAGGGGTAGGTCATGCCCAGCACCAGCGAGAACGGCGTGTGCATCAGCTTGCCCGGCGCACTGATGAAGCCGGCGGCCAGCAGCAGCTGGTCAAGCCCCAGGCCGACGATGGCGTCATGTGCCCAGCCATGTTCACTGAGCAGGCCTTTCCAGGCATAGACGCGCAGCAAAAAGCTGGTCCAGAACGGCAGCATCACCAGCATCAGCACCAGCGCTTGCCTGGCCGGCGTGGCGCGCGCCATGAAGTAGGCAAACGGGTAGCCGATGGTCAGACACAACAGCGTGGTGGCACCTGCGTATTGCAGGCTGGCCAAGTAGGTTTTGACGTAGAGAGCGTCTTGCGTGATGAAGACGTAGTTGCCCAATTTCAGTTGCAGCTGCAGCAGTCCGTCCTTGTAGCTGAGCAAATCCTTGAAGACCACGTTCTCCATCTCGGAGACGCTGATCTTGGCCAGGATCAGGAACGGCAACAGAAAGAACAACGCCAGCCAGGCGTATGGAATGCCGATGACGGCGGCACGCCCGCCGATGGCGCGCTTGAACAAGGGCAGGGCGGCCATGTGCTGAGCGCGCCTACTGCGTCAGCACCACATGGGCCGAGCGTGACCAATGCGCCCACACCGCGTCACCCCAGGTCAGTGCGCCGTCGCGGTGGCGCTCGGTGTTGGCCTGGCTCACCTTCAGCCGCGCGCCGCTGGGCAGCTCGAGCTGGTAGACGGTGAAGCTGCCGAAGTACGACAGCTCTTTGATGGTGCCTGGCGCGGCGTTGAAGCTGTCAGCCGGCTTGTCACGCGAGACGGCGATCTTCTCGGGCCGCAGCGCCACCGTCACCGGCATGCCCTGGGTGCCGGTGATGCCATGGCCCACGTAGTGCTTGCAATCGGCGCTGCCGATGATGACGTGGTCGACCTCATCAACTTCCACCGTGCCGGGCAGCAGGTTCACATTGCCGATGAAATCAGCCACGAAGCGGGTGGCCGGGGTCTCATACACATCGGCCGGCGCGCCCACCTGCAGCAATCGGCCCTCGCTCATGATGGCGATGCGGCTGGCCATGGTCATGGCTTCTTCCTGGTCATGCGTCACCATCACGCAGGTGACGCCCACCTGCTCGATGATGTTGACCAGCTCGATCTGGGTTTCTTCACGCAGCTTCTTGTCGAGCGCGCCCAGCGGCTCATCGAGCAGCAGCATCTGCGGCTGCTTGGCCAGGCTGCGCGCCAGCGCCACCCGCTGCTGCTGGCCACCCGACAGCTGGTGTGGCTTGCGTTGCGCATATTGGCCGAGCTGCACCAGCTTGAGCATGGCCTCCACCCGCTGCGCCACGGCATCGTTGGCCAGCTTGTCGCGCTGCAGGCCGAAGGCGATGTTCTGCCACACGGTGAGGTGCGGGAACAGCGCATAGCTCTGGAACATCATGTTCACCGGCCGCTCGTAGGGCGGCAGGCCCGACATGTCCTGCCCGTTGAGCACGATGCGCCCGGCCGTGGGTGTCTCGAAGCCGGCCAGCAGCCGCAGCAGCGTGGTCTTGCCGCAGCCTGACGAGCCCAGCAGCGCAAAGATCTCGCCCTTGGCAATGTCCAGGCTGACGTGGTCGACGGCCTTGTGGCTGCCGAATGCCTTGACCACATCCTGGATGCTGAGGTAGGCAGCATCGGTGCCGACGGCAGCCGCCACCATCACAGCCCGGTCTTGAAGGCGGTGTAGGTGCGCGTCATCAAGCGGCGCAGGTCGTTGTTCAACGCGTCGGGCGGCTTCATGCGTGACATGTTGTCGGCGCTGAGAAACACCGACGGGTTGCTGGCCACCTCGGGTTTGACGAACTTCTTCGATTCCAAGTTGGGGTTGGCGTAGAAGACCTTGTTGGTCAGCGCCGCATGCACCTCGGGGCGCAGCAGGTAGTTGATGAACTTGTGGGCATTGCCCGGCCGCTCGGCATCGACCGGGATCACCATCACGTCGAAGAACAGCAGGCCGCCGGTGCTGGGGATCAGCGCCTCGATCTTCTGGCCGGTCTTGCCGTCGATGGCGCGCTGGCGGGCAATGTTGATGTCACCGGACCAGCCCAGCGCCACACAGATGCTGCCGTTGGCCATGTCATTGATGTAGCCCGAGCTGCTGAACAGCGTGACATGTGAGCGGATGGTCTTGAGCAGCTGGGCGGCCTGGGCATAGTCACCCGGCACCTTGCTGTACGGCGCCTTGCCCAGATAGTGCAGCGCGGCGGGCAGCACTTCGGAC
>JANNMP010000693.1:0-2100 GCA_031398015.1 Burkholderiaceae bacterium | reverse complement strand
CGGGGCCGGATTGGTCGATCAGCAGGATCGCGTCGTCACGCGCCAGGCCTTTGGATTGGGGTGATGGCCGCTCGCGCACCGCCTTCAGCCAGTCGGCCAGCGGCCACACCGTGACAGCGCCGCCGTGCGCGTAGGTCAGCGCGCTGCCGGGGTGGAAAACACTGGCCAGCTTGTCGGCGTTGCCTTCGTACAGGCCGTCGAAATAGGTCTGGATGGTTCGCTCGATGGCGCTGCGGTCGTCGGGGTGCATGGTGGGCCTCCAAAAAACGACGATGCTAGCCTTGGCGCTTGCCGCCCGCATGGCTGAAATCAGCGCAACATGCCGGCCATGCAACTGACTTGGAACGACCTGCCCGGCCCGCCCCAGCGCTGGTGGGGCCTGCCGGTGCTGGCGGCGATGCGGCGCGACTACCTCGGCGTGATCGCCAGCCAGCAGCGCCATGGCGACATGGTGCGCCAGCAGATCGGCCGCGAGCGCTGTGTAGACGTGTTCGACCCCGAGCTGCTGCGCCAGCTGATGGTCGACCATGCCGACGCACTGATCCGCTGGGAGCGTGGGCCCGAGGTGTTTGCCGACGGCCTGGGCCAATGTGTGCTGGTCACCGAAGGGGCGGTCTGGCAGCGCCAGCGGCGCATGCTGATGCAGGCCTTCACGCCCCGGCGTGTCGCTGGTTATGCGGCCTTGATGGTCGAGGCGACCAGCTTGGGGCTGGCGCCGCTGCAAGGCGGCACGGTGGCGATGGACGGCCTGTTCAGCCACCTGGCGATGGACGTGATCTCGCGCACCCTGTTCAGCGCACCCATCAGCGGTGACACGCAGGCCGCTGCGGCCGCCGTGCAAGTGCTCAGCGAAACCGCGCTGCGCGAGATGTTCTGGCCGATGACGATGCCGAACTGGCTGCCGTTGCCGGGCAAGGCCGCCAAGCGGCGCGCCCACCGGCTGATCCACGGCCTGATCCAAGGCCATGTGCAAGCACGGGCCCAGCAAGTGGGCAGCGGCCAGAGCGACCTGCTGGGCATGCTGCTGGCCTTGCGCGACGAGCCAACCGGCGCTGCGCTGTCGGGCCAGGAAGTATTCGACCAATGTGTGCTGAGCTTCCAGGCCGGGCATGAGACCACCGCCACCGCGCTGCTGTGGTGGGCCTGGCTGATGGCCTGCCACCCGCAGGCGCAGGCACGCGCCGCCGCCGAGATCGACGCCGTGCTGGCCGGCCAGCCGCCCGGCGCCGACGCGGTGCAGGCACTGCCCTGGTTGAGCGCCACGCTGAAAGAATCGATGCGCCTGTACCCGCCGGTGGCGGCGATGATGACGCGGCGCCTCACACGCGCCATCACGCTGGGTGGTGTGCTGCTGCCGGAGCGCACCCTCGTGCGGGTGACGCCCTGGCTGCTGCACCGTGACCCACGCTGGTGGCCACGCGCGCCCCACAGCTTCTGGCCCGAGCGCTTCTTGCCCGCTGCCGACGGCTGGGCGCCCGATGCGATCCCGCGTGGCGCTTACATCCCCTTCGGCCTGGGGCCGCGGGTGTGCCTGGGCCAGCACTTTGCACAGCTCGAAATGACGCTGATCGCGGCGATGTTGTTGCGCCGCTTCGTGCTGCAGCCGTTGACCGATGCCCCACCCACGCCGCGCCTGGCCGTCACCCTGCGGCCGCTGGGTGGCTTGTCGCTGACGCTGACGCCGCGCGCCTGAGGCGCTGCCGGGCGCACAAGAAACAGAACTTCCCGCGATTCGGAATGTGGCGCTCTGCCCACCGAGGCGACGGGGAATCGTTGGCGGCCGGCCGCTGCACGCGATCAGCCGAGCAGCAAGGCCGAGGCCGTAGGGTCGTTCAGAACTTGGCACGCGAACACACGGGCCAGAGCGTGGCATGCGAAAGGGCGGTGCCCGCGCCTCGCGTGCCAAGCCCTGCCCAATCCTACGACCTCGACCTTGTGCAAGCAGTTGTGCACTGCGCAGACCAGAACCGCCGACCGACTTGGCTGCAACGGCAGCGGGCCGCCGTGGGCTGTGACTGTCAGAAGCGCGCAGCGGCATGACTGCAAGGTCGAGGTTGTGGGGCCGGGCGGGGCTTGGCACGCGAGGCGCGGCGGCCACCG
>JANNMP010000663.1:0-1992 GCA_031398015.1 Burkholderiaceae bacterium | reverse complement strand
TGTCACCGCGTTGGGCCATGCGCTGGCTGAGCAACTGGGCATGGCGCTGGTCGGCCGTGCCGCCAACCGGCACTTTCTTTGTTATGGCGGCGCAGAACGCTTTGACGCCGAGCCCGAGCCACAACGCGCACCAGCCACTGCCGTGGCAGGCTGACAGCTGTCAAGCAATGCACGGGGCCGTCGCGCCGGCGCCAGCGCACATCCCGCCGGCCTGCGAAAATGCTGCGGTGCACCTACTCAACGCTGATCTGCATTGCCATTCCCGTTCATCCGACGGCACCCTGAGCCCCACCGCGCTGGCCCAGCGCGCCCATGGCAACGGCGTCGAACTCTGGGCCCTGACCGACCACGACGACACCAGCGGCCTGGCTGAAGCCGCCACTGCCGCTGCCGTGCTGGGCATGGGCTTTGTCAACGGCGTTGAAATCTCGGTCAGTTTTGCCAAGGAGACGGTGCACATCGTCGGTCTGGGCTTCGATGCGGCCAACCCTGCATTGCAAGCCGGCCTGGCACGCACCCGCAGCGGGCGCCTGGCCCGCGCCCAGGCCATGGCCGACGGCCTGGCCCAGGTGGGCATCAGCGGCGCGATGGCCGGCGCGCTGCGCTACGTGGGCAACCCGGCGCTGGTCTCGCGCACCCACTTTGCGCGCTGGCTGGTGGAAACCGGCGTCTGCAGCGACACCGGCGCGGTGTTCCGCCGCTACTTGACCGACGGCAAGCCCGGCTTCGTCAGCCACCAGTGGGCCGGGCTGGGTGAAGCGGTGCGCTGGATCACCCAGGCCGGCGGCGTGGCCGTGATCGCCCACCCGGGCCGCTACAAGTTCAGCGTCAATGAAGAATTTGCGCTGTTCTCCGAGTTCAAGGCCCACGGCGGCGTGGGCGTGGAAGTGCTGACCGGCAGCCATGGCCAGGCCGACACCGTCAAGTACACCGGCATGGCGCAAGAGTTCAGCTTGCTGGCGTCGCGCGGCAGTGATTTCCACTCGCCCGAAGAAAGCCGCACCGACCTTGGCAGGCTGCCTGATTTGCCCGGTGCACTGACACCAGTGTGGACGGCGCTGGCCCGCCCGGGCCAGGCCTGGCCCAGTGCCGCCGCCCTGCCGGTTTGATCATTTCCAGCGCTGGGCAAAGTCTGCGGCGGGTAGAGTGACTGCATGTCGCAGTATTTCGAGGTGCACCCCGACAACCCGCAGCCCCGTTTGCTGAAGCAGGCGGCGCAGCTGCTGCACCAGGGCGGCGTGTGTGCCGTGCCCACCGACAGCAGCTATGCGCTGGTGTGCCATCTCGATGACAAGGCTGCGGCCGAGGCGCTGCGCCGCATCCGCCAGGTCGACGACAAGCACCACCTGACGCTGCTGTGCCGTGACCTGTCAGAGCTGGCCAACTATGCCCGGGTCGACAACCGCCAGTACCGGCTGTTGAAGCTGGGCACGCCCGGGCCGTACACCTTCATCCTGGAGGCCACCAAGGAAGTGCCGCGCCGCTTGTCGCACCCCTCGCGCCGCACCATCGGCCTGCGTGTGCCCCAGCACCGGGTGACGCAGGCGCTGCTGGCCGAACTGGGCCAACCGCTGCTGGCCACCACCTTGATCGCCCCGGGCGAGACCGAGCCATTGAATGACCCGCAAGACATCCGCGAGCGCTTGCAGAAGCTGGTGGCTGCGGTGGTGGATGCCGGTGCCTGCCCGATGGCGCCGACCACGGTGATCGACTTGAGCGAGGCCGAGCCGCGCCTGGTGCGCCAGGGCCGGGGTGATCTGGCGCGGCTCGGCTTGTAGCGCGCAAGCCGCGCTGCAGCCTCACAAGTAACAGAACGTCCCGCGCCGCAGACTGTGGCGGGCGCTCGGCACCGCCTGCGGCAATGGCGCGGCGGCGGCATCCGCTGCTGCATTCGATCGGCTGGGCGGCAAGGCCGAGGCCGTGGGGTCGTTCAGGGCTTGGCACGCGAGGCGCGGAGGCAACCGCACGCACAGCACGCTGCCCCGTCGTGTG
>JANNMP010000656.1:0-3637 GCA_031398015.1 Burkholderiaceae bacterium | reverse complement strand
TTGGCCGAGTGGAGCCGACCGAATTTCGCCGACGAACGGCCGGTGTACACCAGGTTGCCGACCTTCGCGTTTGGACCGTGGCGCCGTCAGACCGCGGCGACGTTGAACCGATCGCAGAGTTCATCCACCTGCCGCGCCATGCGTTTCTCGGTGCGCAGCTTGCGCAGCCCGCTGCGCTCGAAGATGGCGTCGGCGAACCCGTTGTTCATCTGCCGCGACACGTACCGGATTCCATCCCAGCGCGCACTCGCACCGTGGATCGTCCGTGCCCAGGCCCGGCTCGCCGTGTAGTCGGCGGATGCACTGATGTCGTTGTTCAGGCCCAGCGCCTTGAGCGCCGCCGCGGTCAGGTCAGCCAGCACCAGCGTCCTGTGCCGCCGCAGTTGTCGCCGCAGTTGTCGCGGAAGTGAATGCAGGCATGGGTGCTTCCTGGGAAGGTGCGGTCAAGGGGTGGTCCAGCGGCCATCATGCCCAACCCAGCCGACCGAGACCGCCCATGGACGCCCAGACACTGAACCCGCTGACCGAAGCGCAGATCCTCGGCGCCGTGGCCGCGCTGCAGCCCGATGCGGTGGCCCTGCTGTGTGATCTGGTGGCCCAGCCATCCTTGCTGGGCGACGAGGCCGGCGCCCAAGCCGTGGTGCGGCGCGCGTTCGAGGCCAACGGCCTGCGCATCGATGAGTTCGCCATCGACGAGGACAAGATCCGCCAGCACCCGGGCTATTCACCGTCGATCATCCCGTACCACGGCCGCCACAACGTGGTGGGCGTGCACACACCCGCCGGCCCGGTGCGTGGCAAATCACTGATCCTGAACGGCCACATCGACGTGGTGCCGGTGGGCACGGCCAGCATGTGGGCCAGCCCGCCGTTTGCCCCGCGCATCGACGCTGACCGCCTCTACGGCCGGGGCGCCGCCGACATGAAGGCCGGCATCGTGGCTTACACGTTGGCCTTCCGTGCGCTGCAGCGCCTGGGCTACGAGCCGGCCGCGCCTGTCTACCTGCAAAGCGTGGTCGAAGAAGAATGCACCGGCAACGGCGCGCTGGCCTGCCTGGTGCAGGGCTACACGGCCGACGCCGCCATCATCCCCGAGCCCGGTGAAGGCGTGATGCGCGCGCAGATGGGCGTGATGTGGCTCACCATCGACGTGCACGGCGTGCCGGTGCATGCGTCGGTGGCCCACACCGGCATGCCGGCGATCGCCTATGCCAACCAGATCGTCGAATGGCTCAAGGAGCTTGAAACCGCCTGGAACCGGCCGGCCGCCCGCCACGCCTGTTATGCCGACCATGCCCACCCGATCAATTTCAACCTGGGCAAGATCGCCGGTGGTGAATGGACCAGCAGCGTGCCCACCCATTGCCGCATTGACATGCGCCTGGGCTTCTACCCCGGCCGCAGCTGTGCCGACGTGCGTGCTGAGGTCGAGGCCCACCTGGCCGCCAGCCATGCCCGCCACCCCGGCAGCGCCAGCGTGCGCTACGCCATCACGTACCAGGGCTTCCAGGCCCAGGGGCTGGTGGTGGACGTGCAGCAGCCGGTGGTCCAGCAGCTGCTGGCCGCCCACCACGACATCAACGGCGCCGACGCCGCGCTGTTCGCCAGCCCCGCCACCACCGACGTGCGCTTCTTCCACCTCTACGGCAACATCCCCAGCACCTGCTACGGGCCTGAGGGCGCCAACATCCACGGCATCGATGAATGGGTGTCGATCAGCAGCCTGCAGCGGGTGACTGCCGTGCTGGCGCTGTTCATCGCGCGCTGGTGTGGCTTGAACCGGCGCGCGGCGTGAGCGTGCAACACGCAGGCGGCTTGCACGGCCTGCGGCCCGTGTGGGCCATCTTGCTCGGCGCGGCCACCGTGCTCAGCCTGAGCATGGGCCTGCGCCAGAGCCTGGGCCTGTTCATGCCGCCCATCACCCAGGGGCCGCACAGCATCGGCATTTCGGTCACTGACTTCACCATCGCGCTGGCGGTGCAGAACCTGGCCTGGGGCCTGCTGCAGCCGCTGGCGGGCGCTCAGTCGGCACGCGTGGGCTTCCGCCCGCTGATGCTGGCCGGCGCCGCGCTGTATGTGGCGGCGCTGCTGCTGCTGGCCAGCGCCCAGGGACTGACAGCGGTGGTGCTGGGCGCGGGCGTGATGATCGGCGCGTCACTCGCCTGCTCCGGCTCGGCGCTCACCATGTCGGTGGCCACCCGGGTGGTGAGCCCGGCGCAGCGCAGCATGGTGCTGGGCCTGGTGTCGGCGGCCGGCTCGCTGGGCGCGATGGTGGCCGCACCACTGGGGCAGAGCCTGTCAGCCGGCTTCGGTTGGCGCTGGGGCGTGGTGGGCTTTGCGGTGCTGGCGCTGGTGATGCTGCCCGCCGCCTGGGTGGCAGGGCGGGCCGACATGGTGCCGCTGCCCGCGCCGGTGGCCGGCACGGCTGACCGCTCGTCGGCCATGCAGGCGGTGGCGCAGGCACTGCGCACGCTGCCGTTCGTGGTGATGGCGCTGGCCTACTTTGTCTGCGGCATGCAGCTGGTGTTCATCACCACGCACCTGCCGTCCTACCTGGCCATCTGCGGCATGGACCCGATGCTCAGCGCCCAGGCGCTGGGCATGATCGGTGGCTTCAATGTGCTGGGCAGCCTGTTCTTCGGCTGGGCCGGCGGGCGCTGGAACAAGATGGTGTTGCTGGGCCTGATCTACACCCTGCGCTCGTTCGTGCTGGCGGGTTATTTCATCGCCCCGCCCACGCCCACCAGCACGCTGGTGTTTGCCGGCTTGATGGGCTTTTTGTGGCTGGGCGTGGCGCCGCTGGTGGCCGGCAGCGTGGCCGAGATGTTCGGCCTGCGCTGGCAGGCCATGATCCAGGGCCTGGCCTTCTTCAGCCACCAGATCGGCAGCTTCGTCGGCGCCTTCGGCGGCGGCGTGCTCTATGACTGGCTGGGCAGCTATGAGCTGGCCTGGCGCGTGGGCGTGGGCCTGGGCCTGGCGGCGGGCCTGGTGCAGATCGGCGTGGCGATCAGCCCGCTTGGACGGCCACCAACGCCTGGGCGGTTGGCGCCGGCATGAGCATCTCAACTGGAGCAACACACATGGACTATGCAAACAGCATCGGCGTTGTCACCGGCGGCGCGTCGGGCCTGGGCCTGGCCTGCGTCAAGCGGCTGCTGGCCAAGGACATGCGGGTGGTCATCACCGACCTGCCCACCTCACGTGGCGCCGAGTTGGCGGCCGAGTTCGGCGCGCGTGCCAGCTTCGTTGCCGCCGACGTCAGCAATGCCGAGCAGATGGCGGCGGTGTTCGCGGCCGCCGCTTTCCTGGGTGAGGTGCGCGCGCTGGTGCACTGCGCCGGCCGCGGCGGCCCGGTGCGCCTGCTCGACAAGGACGGCAACCCCGGCTCGCTGGAGACCTGGGAGGCGATCATCCGCACCAACCTGACCGGCACCTTCAACACCCTTCGCCTGGCCGCAGCGGCGATGGCCAAGAATGCGCCCGCCGCCGGCCCGGGGGGTGGCGCAGGTGGGGACCGCGGCGCCTGCGTGCTGACCGCGTCGATTGCGGGTTATGAAGGCCAGATCGGTCAGATCCCCTACGCCAGCAGCAAGGCCGGCGTCATCGGCATGACCCTGGTGGCCGCGCGTGACCTGGC
>JANNMP010000634.1:0-3798 GCA_031398015.1 Burkholderiaceae bacterium | reverse complement strand
CGAGACGCCGGCGTTCGGGAGAAGGCGACGGAAGTTCTAGGGCGTCCTCCGACCGACACGCGGCAGGCTGTGGTGGAGAAGTTTCTACCGGCGCTCCAGTTGGCCGGGGAGTCCGGCCGTGGGCGGAAAATATTTCAGGCGCGGTGCGCCACCTGCCACAAGCTTGGCGGTGACGGCTTCGCGCTTGGGCCGGACTTGGTCACGGTGAGGAACGGCGGAAAGGAAAAGCTGCTCACAAACATCATCGACCCAAACCGCGAGGTGAATTCCAACTTTCTCAGCTACCTTGTGGAGACGAAGGATGGCGACACTTACGTCGGCATCATCGTCAGCGAGAACGCCGCGGGTGTGACGCTGCGCATGGCAGCGGGGGTGGAGGTGAGCATTCAACGCGGACAAATCGTCACGCTGCAAAGCCAGGGCCGCGTCAGCCATGCCAGCGCCCTGTCGGCGCTGTACCAGGTGCTGCTGGACAACCGGTTGCAGGCCATGATCATCGAGCCCTTCGACTACCCGGCACTCGAGAACGCCCGCATCCGCGCACAGACGCTGGTGCTGGAGTTCGATGACCCGCCGGTGCCGCACGGGCTGATCATGTCGCGCAGGTCGCTGCTGCCCGAGCAGCAGCAGGCCTGGCGCGCCCTGGTCGATGGCTTGCGTGCCGATGGCACGGTCACGCGCATCTTCGAGAAGTACTTCAAGCCCGAGCTGGCCCGCGCCTTGACGCAGTTCTGAGCCAGGGTGAACGACGTCGGCACGCCATCCGTGAAACGCTGGACAACCTGGTTCTGGCCCGCCCTGGTGGCGGTCTTGGCGCTGCTGGTCACGCTCTGGCTGGCCCAGCACGAGCGTGTGTTGCAAGACCGTGATCTGCGCAAGAACTTCGATTTCGGCGTGCGCCAGGCCGCCACCCGGGTGGAGCAGCGCATGACCAGCTACGAGCAGACCCTGCGCGGCGTGCGCGGGCTGTTCGACGCCTCTGACCTGGTGACGCGGCAGGATTTCGAGCGCTATGTCGATCTGCTGCAGTCGGGCCCCGACTTTGCCGGCCTGCGCGCCATCGGCCATGCGCCGTTGCAAGGCAGCGGCGTGGCAATGACCGCGCCCTGCACCTACCTGAGCCCGGCCGGCTCGGCGCCTTTGAGCCCGCTGGGCATTGACCTGCTGGCCCAACCCGCGCTGCGCCAGGCCATGCTGCGCTCGCGCGATGCGGGCAATGTCGTCATCACCGCACTGGTTTGGCCTGGCGGGCGCCCGGACGGCGCCGATGCGGCCGGCGACCCGGCCGATGCCGGTGTGCTGATGTTCATGCCTGTCTACACCCAGGGCCAGGTGCTGGCCAGCGTGGCCGACCGGCGAGCCCACACACGGGGCTGGGTGTTTGCCAGTTTCCGCCTGGATGAGCTGGTGTCCAGCCTGTACGGCGAGGGCACGCCCGGGCTGGACCTGCGCATCCATGACGGCACCGACATCGACGACGCCAGCCGCATGTATCCACCCGCCGCCGCCCTGGTCGCTGCGGGCCCGGCGCGCTTCGACGCGCAGGAGTACATCGGTGTGGCCGGCCACACCTGGACGCTGTGGGCCCGCAGCACACCCAGCTTCGAAGACCACCCCGGCCAGGACGCGGCCCGGGTCATCGCCGTGGCCGGCAGCGGCCTGGGCCTGGTGCTGGCACTGCTGACCTGGCTGCTGCTGACCGGCCGCGACCGTGCGCATGAGGCTGCACGGGTGATGACGCAGCAGCTGCAAGACAGCGAGCGCCAGTACCGGCTGATTGTCGAGACCGCCAGCGAGGGCATCTGGATGGTGGACGCCCTTGGCCGCACCAGCTTTGCCAACCCGGCGCTGCTGCGCTTGCTGGGCTGCGATGCCAGCGCGCTGCTGGGCCGTCCCTGGACCGATTTTCTCGACGAGGCCGGCCGCGCGGTGCTGCTGGGCGGCAGCGCGGCGGCGCTGGTGGCGCAGCACGATATCCGCTTTCGCCGCCCCGACGGCACGCAGCTGTGGGCCCATGTGTCGGCCAGCCGCATCGCCGACGCCCAGGGCCAGCACGCCGGTGTGCTGGCGATGGTGACCGACGTCAGCCAGCGCCACCATGACGAGGCCCGCCGCACCCTGCTCGAGGGCCAGCTGCGCCAGGCGCAGAAGATGGAATCCATCGGCACGCTGGCAGGTGGCATTGCGCATGACTTCAACAACATCCTGGCCGCCATCCTGGGCAACGTGGCGCTGGTGCGGCAAGACCTGGGCGACGGCCATGCCTCGTTGCCGCGGCTGGCACAGATCGGTCAGGCCGGCGCCCGCGCCCGCAGCCTGGTGCAGCAGATCGTGGCCTTCAGCCGCCAGCAGCCCCAGGCCCTGGTGGTGCAGCCGCTGCGCCCGTTGCTGGAAGAAACCGTGAAACTGCTGCGCGCCACGCTGCCCACGCGGGTGGCACTGGAGCTGCGCTGCGCCGCCGACGCACAGACGCTGGCCCAAACGGTGGCGGTGGACGCCACCCAGCTGCAGCAGGTGCTTCTGAACCTGTGCACCAACGCCTGGCATGCATTGCCGGGCGGCGCCGGGCGCATCGTCGTTGGCATGGACACCATCATGCTGGGCCCGGCCGAGGCCGAGCGCCTGGGCGGCCTGGCAGCGGGTGCACATGCCCATGTCTGGGTCAGTGACAACGGCAGCGGCATGGACGAGGCCACCCGCAGCCGCATCTTCGAGCCCTTCTACACCACCAAGCCTGTGGGCCAAGGCACGGGTCTGGGCCTGGCCGTGGTGCACGGCATCATGGCCACCCACGGCGGCGCCATCAGCGTGGACAGCACACCCGGCGCGGGCAGCAGCTTCCACCTGTACTTCCCCTGCGCCGGCGACGCGGCGCCGGCATTGCCCGGTGCTGAAGTGAGCACGCTGCAGCCAATGGGCCAGGGCCAGCATGTGCTGTATGTGGACGACGACCCGGTGATGGGCCTGGTGGTCGAGGGGTTGCTGCAGCGCCAGGGCTGGCGCATCAGCTGCCTGCAAGACCCGCTGGTGGCGCTGGAGCGGGCCAGCGACACCCGCGATCCGGTCGACGTGGTGGTGACCGACTTCAACATGCCCGGCATGTCGGGGCTGGAGCTGGCGCAGGCCCTGCGGCAGCGCTGCCCCGGCCTGCCCCTGATCATCACCTCAGGCTACATGTCCGATGCCCAGCGCGCCGAGGCCCATCGCATCGGCGTGCACCATGTGCTGCAAAAAGAGCACACGCTCGAAGCGCTGGGCAGCTTGCTGCTGCAGGCCCTGGCCGGCCAGGGCCGCAAAGCTTGAGACACTGCGCTCCATGGCCATGCACTTCGACCTGACCGACCTGCGCCTGATGGTGCGCATTGCCGAGACCAACGGCCTGACGCGTGGCGCCGAAGCCTCGCACATGAGCCTGCCGGCGGCCAGCACACGGGTGAAGAACCTCGAAGAGAGCATTGGCGCCAAGCTGTTGTACCGCAGCAGCCAGGGCGCGACGCTGACGCCACCCGGCCAGGCCTTTGTGCACCATGCGCGCCTGGTGCTGGGCCAGCTTGAGCACCTGCGCGGCGATCTGCAGAGCTTTGCCAAAGGCATCAAGGGCCATCTGCGGGTATTTGCCAACACCACTGCACTGGGTGAATTCTTGCCGCCGGTGCTGCGTGGCTACCTGCGCAGCCACCCCGATGTGAACATCGACCTGCGTGAACGCCTGTCACACGACATCGTGCGCGCGGTCGGCGAGGGCCAGACCGACATCGGCATCGTGGCCGGCGCGGTGCACACCCAGAACCTGGAGAC
>JANNMP010000620.1:0-2000 GCA_031398015.1 Burkholderiaceae bacterium | reverse complement strand
GCGATGTCGCCGCGGTAGTAGGCCTCGCCGCCGCTGGCGGCAATCTTGCGCAGGGTGGCGCCGGCCTCGGCAAACACGAAGCGTTCACCCGGCGCCGGCGCCCGGCCGCGCGGCATGAAGGCCTGGGCAAAGCCCGGCTGGTCTTGCAGCACCGGCACCTGCAGCGCCCACTTGTGCGCCACGATGCGGCCCACACCATGGCCACGCTCGGCCAGCGCGATGGCCGGCGCCAGCAGGTCGGCAAAGGGCAGCTTGCCGAAACGCTTGGACAAAGCCATCCAGCCGGCCACCGCGCCGGGCGTGGTCACCGTGTCCCAGCCGCGCAGCGGCAGCTTGTGGCCATTGGCCTCGCCGTATTTGCGGCGGAACCAGGCCGGGTTCCAGGCTGCCGGTGCCACGCCCGAGGCGTTCAGCCCGTGCAGCGCGGTGCCGTCCCACAGGATGGCAAAACAATCGCTGCCCAGGCCGTTGGAGATGGGCTCGACGATGGTCAGCGTGGCAGCGGCGGCAATCGCCGCATCCACCGCATTGCCACCTGCCAGCAGCATGCGCAGACCTGCCTGCGATGCCAGCGGCTGCGAGGTGGCCACCACGTTGCGGGCCATCAGCGGGCTGCGGATGGTGGGGTAGGGGTTGTGCCAATCGAAGTTCATGGGCGGATTGTGGTGGCGTGGTTGTGGCGGCGTGGTTGGGCGGCGTGGCTGTGGCAATCTGGTCGTGGCGATGCAGCGGAGCGTCAGCGCTTGGCGGCCAAGCCCTCGGGCTTGCGGATGCGCACCGGCTTGCGCTCACGCGCTGGGGCCGGCGCGGCAGCGTCGCTGGTTGCCGCCGCAACAGCAGCGGCCAGCACATCGGCCGGGCCGGTGGCTGTGGCTGTGGCAGCGGCAGTGGCAGTGGCAGTGGCAGTGGCTGCGGCGCTGTCTTTGGCCGCTGTGTCCTTGGCCACCAGGCTGAACGGCGCCAGCAGTGTCACCAGCTGGCCGTACACCTTGGGGTTGCCGGCCACGATCTCGCGCTGGTACAGGAAATCGGCATCGCCACTGAAGTTGCCCACCAGGCCGCCGGCCTCGGTGATCATCAGCGAGCCGGCCGCCAGGTCCCAGGGCTGGGGCCCGCTCTCGAAGAAGCCGTCGTACCAGCCGGCGGCCACGTAGCACAGGTCCAGCGCTGCCGCGCCCGGGCGGCGCACGCCGGCGCAGGCGTTCATCACCGTCTCGAACATCTGCAAATAGCGCTGTGGGTTGTCGCCGCGCCGGTACGGGAAGCCGGTGCCCACCAGCGATTCGGCCAGCCGGGTGCGCTTGCTCACCCGCAGACGTTTGTCGTTGAGAAAGGCGCCGCGCCCGCGCGACGCGAAGAACAGGTCATTGCGGCTGGGGTCGTAGACCACCGCTTGCTGCACCACACCGCGCCAGGCCAGCGCAATGCTGACCGCATACACCGGAAAGCCGTGCAGGAAGTTGGTGGTGCCGTCCAGCGGGTCGATGATCCAGGTGAACTCGCTGTCCGCAGCACCGCGCGCGCGGCCTGATTCTTCGGCCAGGATGGCATGGCCCGGGTAGGCGCCGAGCAGGATGTCGATAATCGCGGCCTCGGCCATCTGGTCGATCTCGCTGACGAAATCGTTCGGGCCCTTGTGCGTCACCTTCAGGATGTCCAGGTCCAACGAGCCCCGGTTGATGATCGCCCCTGCCGCGCGCGCGGCCTTGATGGCGATGTTGAGCATGGGGTGCAGCGATTGCGACATGGGGCGTCCTGGGGTGGTCAAGGGCACGGCAGCAGGGAGAAAGAGCGGTGGTGTGGCCGCCGTTGCGGGGCGCGGTTCCACAATCCACAAATGCACCCAGAGTTTAGCCGTCGGCATGTCAGCCATGACACCCAGTCCATGGCACCCAGCCGATGACCGCCAACACCCCGCTGGCCGCCACTGACCCAGCCAGCGACGGCACCCGCTTCGTGCTGCTGCACACCAGCCATGCCGGCAATGTGGGTGCAGCCGC
>JANNMP010000600.1:0-1680 GCA_031398015.1 Burkholderiaceae bacterium | reverse complement strand
GGCGAAGTTGTCGAGGCCGACGAACTGCATCGCCTCCAGCCCGCTGGTGGGCTCCCAGCTCTGGAACGCCAGGTACAGCGAGAAGCCCAGCGGGAACACGCCGAACACCGCAAACAGCAGCAGGAACGGCGCGATGAACACATAGGGCGCGTGTTCGGGTGACAGGCGCAGGGCGGCGGGCAGTTTCATGCTGGTGCGCTCAGCGTTTGGCGCGCTGTTGCAGCAGGCGCTGGGCGTCAGCCAGCGCCTGGCCGATGTCCTTGCCACGGTCGAGCACCTTGTCGAGCTCGGTGTCGATCACCTCGGACGCAAACGCGTCCTGCTTGTGCACGTCCACTGCGCTGATGCGCTGCGCCGCCGCGCGCCAGCCCAGGCGTGCGTTCTGGCCACCCAGGAAGGCGATCGGTTGGTCGAAGAAGCCATCGTCGTGCGCGGCCAGCAATGCGGGGAAGGCGTCCTGGCTCTTGAAGGCCGCCAGTTGCACATCACGGTCGAGTGTCATCAGCTGGATGAACTGCCAGGCCAGCGGCTTCTGCGCTGCCGGCGCCAGCCGGGGGATGGCGAAGAAGGTGCCGCCGTAGGCCGCCATCGCACCTTCGGGCAGCGGCGCGGCGCGCCATTGGCCGCTGGTCTGCGGCGCCAGCCAGTTGTTCAGATGGCCGGCCAGCCAGGCACCGGTCATCTGCGTGGCAATGCTGCCGCGCTTGAAGCCCTCGGCCCATTCATTCGACCAGGCGCCCACCTTGGCGTCGAGCCGGCGCCGACGCACCTCACGCGCCAGCTCGAACGCGCGCACGAAGCGCGGTGACGTGACCAGCACATTCGACTGCTGGTCGAAGTAGATGCCCTCACCCGGCTGGATGCCGGTGCGGATGATGATGTCCTTCATGTCGCGGGCATGGGCCAGCAAGTAGGCGCCGGTGGCCGCCTTGATGCGGCTGCCGGCGGCCACATAGCTGTCCCAGCTGCGCACCAGGTCGGCTTCGGCGATGCCGGCCTTGGCCAGCACATCGGCGCGGTACAGCAGCGTGCCGGGGCCGATGTCGGTGGGCGCGGCCACCACCTGGCCACGCCGGTTGGTGGCCTGGGCATAGGCATACGGCACCCAGCGGTCGCGAAACTGGGCAATGCCATACGGCGCCGGCGCCAGGTCCTGCAAGCCGCCGCCCTGGGCAAAGCGGCCCAGGTAGCCCACTTCCAGCGCCATCACGTCTGGCAGGTAGACGCTGGTGGACAGCGCGGTGGTCATTGCCGTGTGGTGGTCGGCAAACTGCCGGCTGACCACCTGGATGGCCACCGTGGGGTGCAGCTGCTGCCAGCGCGGGATGGCGGCGCGCACGATCTGGTCAACCGCCGGGTAGGCAGCCACGGTCAGCTGCTGCTGGGCGGCTGCGGGCAGCGCCGCCGCCAGCAAGCTTGAAGCGGCCAGACACAGCATGGCCACGGCCCGGCACGGGTGCGTCCATGGGGTCAAGCTGTGCATGCCGGTGGTCTCCGATCACAGCCGCCGACAGGTGGCTGAAGTGCTTCTTCTGAAAGTCTGAAAGCGTCTTCAGAAGGGTTCTTGAAACCGTTCTTGAAAGCGCTTTCAAACTATAGAGGCCGCGTCATCTGCATGTCAATCGAGGGTAAGCGCGGGGCGCCCCGGCGCGCAGGCGGCAACGCTCAGCCGCGCAGCCT
>JANNMP010000593.1:0-15882 GCA_031398015.1 Burkholderiaceae bacterium | reverse complement strand
GTTCCACCAGTAGCTTGGGCAGGCCGATGTGCAGCAAGCGCACAGGATGCATTCGTACAAGCCGTTGAGAGATTCACGCTGCTCGGGTGATTGCAGGCGCTCGCGCTCGGGGGGCAGAGCGTCGTTGATGAGGTAGGGCTTGATCGAGTGGTACTGCTTGAAGAATTGCGTCATGTCGACGATCAGGTCACGGATGACGGGCAGGCCCGGCAGCGGCTTGAGCACCACCTTGTCGGGCAGCGCACGCATGTTGGTGATGCAGGCCAGTGCGTTCTTGCCATTGATGTTCATCGCATCCGAACCGCAGATGCCTTCGCGACACGAGCGCCGAAAACTCAGGCTCGGGTCGATGGCCTTCAGCCGCATCAACACGTCCAGCAACATGCGGTCGCCAGGGGCCACCTCCAATTCGAGCACCTGCATGCGCGGCGCGTCGTGCTGGTCCGGGTCATAGCGGTAGATGTGGAAGCTGTGCATTGGGTGCCTGATCAACGTGCCGACATGGCCCGAAAGGGCCGGGCGCGATCAACCAGACTGCGCATCTCGTCGGCCGCGCGCAGGGTCAGCTGATGCGGCGTGAAACCAGGCCGCGGAGAGATGTACAACGCCATCTCTCGAGCCAGTTCCAACTGCGCCTCGGGTGCCTGGGCCAGCAGGGCGATCACCAGGTTCTCCAAAGCGATGACACGAATGCGAAGCTGCACGGCCTCGGTTGCGGCTGACGTCGGATCATCGACAGGCGCGCCGCCGGCAACCGGGCCAGCAGGCCCGATCCCGGCGCCCGCGCCGCCTTCGTTTTCCCAACGCGACAAGGCCAACACGCGCAGGCGCAGGCGTTCTGCAGCGTCCAGATGAGGAGACTGCAAGGACTGCAAAGGCTGCGCCGTGGTCGACGACCGCGCGCCTGGACAAGGGTCTTGGTTCATGGGCCTCCTTTTTTTTGGTTGCCACGCCAAACCGGTGACGGGCGTGAGCGGCTGAACGATGCCCAGCTGCGTGGTATTGCCCCTGCGCAGCGCGCGCTGCACGTGGATGGAGGTGGTGTGGTTCATGGCTTTCTCCGTTGTGGTGCCCGTTGCGTCAGCCCGGCTTGCCGTCCAGGCGCCGGCGCGTCAGCACCGGCCAGTAGCGAATGGTGAACAAGCCAAAGGCTGCGGACCACAGCGCCGCCGAGACAAGCAGGGCCATGGGGGTCGCCGCTGGCACGGCGAAGGGCAGCACCACGCGAACCAGCGCGGCGGCCAGCACCAGGCCGTAACACGCAGCGTCGATGCCATCGGCTTGCAAGGGCCGGCCGGTGTGGCCGCGGGAGGTGCGCGTCATCATGCCCAGCACCAGCGCGCCGACGGCACCGACCGTCAACGCATGCGTGGCCATCGATTCAGCGACCAGGCCCTGCGTCGCTGCAGCGCGCAAAGCCAAGTGAACAGGAATCCACAGATAAGCGGCATGCAATACCCAGACCAGCGGCGTGCGCAGCGTCTTCCAGGGGCGCCACATCAGCCAGCGCACCGCGTGCGCTGCTGCCGCCAGCACCAGCAGCGCCGTCAGCGCCATGCCGCGTTGCTGCAAGGCATCGGCCAGTACCAGCAACAGGATCGAACCCAGGGCAGCTCTTTCGACAGCGATCTGCCGGCTGGCGTTGGCACCGGGCACGCCGTTGTTGGTGAACATCGGGATGACACGGCCGGCCATCACCACCATGATGAACAGCAGCAGGTCCAGGCCCACCTGGACACCGAGCCAGGCAGGCAGCACGACCACCTGCAAGGCCGCCAGATGCACCGCCCCCGCCGCACATGCCAGCAGCACCAGCAAGCCGACGAAGAAGTAGTTGCGTCGGTTTCGCGCTGCGGCCAAGGGCACGGCGAGCGCCAACGCCGCGGCCAGCGGAAACGCAACATTCGCCAGCGCTGCGGCCCAGCCATACGGCGTGAGCACGAGCACACGCGCCGCCAACCACAGGCCCACCAATGCGGCCAGCAGCGGACCTTTGGCGGTGGGCTGCATCGACCAGTTGCGGCCCGCAGTCAAGAGGAAGCCAACGACAACGGCCAGCGCGAAACCGAACAACATCTCGTGGGCATGCCACAGCGGCCCGGCCAGATAGGGTCGGTCGATCAGGCCGGCGAGCTGCAGCGCCCACGCTGTGACGGACGAGGCCGCGAAGGCGCTGGCCAGCAGGAAGAAGGGCCGAAAGCCAAGCTGCCACAGGGCAGACCTATGCAATCCAGAATCTGGGCGACGTGGTTCTGCAATGGGGATGGGGACAGTGGGCATGGGCGCAAGCGATGGGAACGGCGCAGCCGTCCATTCTTCGACCGTGCGCTCGTCGTCTCGCCCAGTCTGTGCGGCAGCGAACGCTGCAAGAGATCGTCAAGACGGCTGCGGCGGTCAGCACCGATAGCCAACGACTTCCGGCGGATCGCAAGCCGTCAAGACCGGGGCTCGGTCGCCACCGCAGCAGCCAGCCAACGCTGCGCAACTGCGGCAGACGACGCGGACTGCGCTGCGTCGACGACGATCGCGCATCCGGATTCCGAATCGCCGAGCGGTTCGTCCACCCCTGCCAACTGATCGAGCACTGCAGTGTCGGCTTCCGACGGGTCCGCCCCGCCGGCTTGCCGCTGCGCGAGCCTGAAGCGCAGCAGCGGCGTCTCTGCCCGGCAGTCAAGGATGCTGAAGGGCACCGCCAACGCTCCAGCCAGCAAAGCGAACTCACTGCGCTCAGCCCGCAGCAGGAACGCGGCATCGACGACAACCGGCCAGTCAGCCGACAGGGCCACCCTCGCGGTTTCCAGCAACTGCGAGTACGTCCGCCGGGTGGTCTCTGGGCCATAGATGCCACCCGGCACACGGCCACGCGACGATTCAAGCGCGCCCAGCCCGAACAGCCGCTTGCGCTCGACATCGGAACGCACGCCGATGGCACCGACGGTTTCGATGACAGCCTGGGCCACAAAGCTCTTGCCCGAACCCGGCAGCCCGTGCGTGATGGCCAAGCGCGCATCGGCGCCGCGCGACAGGGCTATCGCCAGGGCAAGGTATTTCGCCGCGCTGCAGCCGCTGGTGGACGCCACACCCTGCTGGCCCGCAAGCGCGCCGACCCGGGCCCGCACCAGCGCGCGGCAGACGATGTAGTACCGCACAGCGGGCAGCCCGCCGTAGTCACCACTGGCCGAGAGGTATGCATTGATGAAGCGGAATGCCAGGTCGCGGCGCTGGTTCGCCCACAGGTCCATGGCCAGAAACGCCATGTCGTCGAGCACGTCGATCCAGCGCAACTCCGCGTCGAACTCGATGCCGTCGAAAGCGGTGGCCTGGCCCTTCCACTGCAGCACGTTGGACAGATGCAGGTCGCCGTGGCATTCGCGCACGCGGCCTTCACGCTGGCGCGCCGACCACAACGGTGCCAGCGCTTGTTGCTGCTCTGCCAGCCAGGTGCGCAGCGCAGGCCACTCGACGGCAAGGGCGGGCGTCGCTGTTGCAATCGGCGCGGAGTCGATCCCCGAGATCAGCCCTTGCACCACGCGCTGGTGGGCAGCAGCCAGCCCGAAGGCGCTGCCCACAGGTGCCGCGGCAGCGTCGCGGTGAACTTTGGTCAGCGTTTGCGCCATCGCATCGATGTGCTGCACCTCCAGCGTGCCGGCGGCCAGCATCTCGCTCCACAGCGCGCCATCGGGAAAGCGCCGCATGCGCACAGCGACATCCAGCACCGGCCCGTTTTGGTCAGACTCGCCACCAAGCACAGGGCCTTGTGGGCCCTCGCGAACGTCCACCACGTCAAGATACAGGTCTGGCGCCAGGCGCTCGTTCAGGCGCAGTTCTTCCTCGCAGAAATGGCGGCGCGCAGCCAGCGTCGAGAAGTCGAGAAACGGCAACAGCACCGGCTTCTTCAGCTTGTAGGCCATTGACGATGCGAGCAGCACCCAGGATATGTGGGTCTCGATCAACCGCACCGGCGCACCCTCGGACGCCTCAAGCGACGCGCGCAGAAAAGCCACGCGTTCGCGTCCTGCGGCCATGGCCTGGGCCAAGGTGGGTTCGTTCATGCCGGGTCCAAAGCTTGACACTCAAACGACCGCGCCGAACAGCGCGCCCGCACCTGCAGTGACGGCCATGGCCAAGGCACCCCAGAACGTGACGCGCCAGGTGCCGCTGCCTATCGGCGCGCCACCGACGCGTGCAGCCACCGCACCGAGCACGGCCAGAAAGACCAGCGACGCCACCGAAACCCACAAGATCAGCTGCGCTGGCGTCACCGCAGCCACCACCCCGATCGGCAGCACAGCACCGACCGCAAAGCTGGCCGCCGAAGCCAGTGCGACTTGCGTCGGCTGTGCGGCCGTGGCGGCAGACTGCCCGAGCTCATCCCGCGCATGGGCACCGAGCGCGTCGCGGGCCATCAGCTGGCCCGCCACCTGGTCGGCCAGGGCCGCGTCAAGACCACGCTTGACGTAGATGGCGGCCAGTTCGCGCTGCTCACCCGTTGGGTTCGCCTTCAGCTCGGCGCGCTCCCGCGCCAGGTCGGCTTTTTCGGTGTCCTGCTGCGAATGCACAGAGACATATTCGCCGGCGGCCATGGACATCGCGCCGGCGATCAAACCCGACACGCTGGTCAACAGGATGGTGCGCTGTTCGGCGCCCGCAGCAGCCACGCCGAGCACCAGACTGGCGGTGGACACGATGCCGTCGTTGGCGCCCAGCACCGCAGCGCGCAGCCAGCCGCTGCGGCCCGTGCGGTGGCGTTCGGCGTGACGGGTTGATCGACGCAAAGCCTGGCCTGCAACGCGCGCGACCGATGGGCTGGTCAATGCGCCAACGCCTGTTTGGTGAGTCCGCCTGCTTGAGACAGCGTCGCGCCGCGCGATGGCCGCTCAACTGTGGCCGCCACGCCGGGCCTGTGCTGCACGTTCGTCATGATTGGACTCCTCGTGTCTGGCTGCCGCCCGTGCAATGACTGCCAGATCGGGGTTACGTTGATTTGAAGATGCAATCGATCTGGAAGTCTGTTCGTCAGCGCACGCTGCGCGTATTCAAGCGCTTGCCGGTGGCGCCAGGAGCCTGAAGTTTCGGACCCCAAACGAGCACGGCGGCAATCGCCACGAAGCCCATCACCAGCCCGGCCAGACGCGGGTCGAAGTACGAGCCCTGAACCGGGAACAGCATCCAGCTCAAGTTCAGCATGGTGTGGAACAAGGCCGCCGCAAAGAGGCTCTGACCCGTGTGGTTGTACAGCCAGACCATCAGCACGCGCGCAGCCACGGCATACAGGCACCACCACGCCATCCACGTCAGCGAACGCTGCGCCCGCAGCAAGGGCACCGCGTGCCAGAGCGCCGTGACAAGCCCAAGAATGAAGCTGGCAGGCAACGCATGCCACCGTCGTTGCAGCGGCTCAAGGGCATACCCCGACCAGCCCAGTTCTTCGCTCAAGGCTGCCGCAAAGAACGCCAAAAACATCAGCAGCAGCGAGTGCGCGGACAACTGCAGCGAAGGCAGCGGCCAGCCGCCGCAACGCATCAACCCATAAACGATCAGGCTGACAGCGGGGGCCAACAACAGCGTGGCGGCGGACCAACCCATGGCAGGGGTCCGCTTGAAGTCGAACGACCGCTTGACGAGTGCCACCACGCCAGCCCGTTGGCTGTCTTTGTAGACCAGCACCCCTGCTGCAACCAACGGGCAAACGACGCTGAGTGCGCTCAGCGGCAGGCCGGGCAGCAAATGCACGTCGAACACCGCACCGACCAGCCAAAACGGAACGGACAGGGCAAAGACCAGCAGAAAGAACCTCAGCGGCAATCTGGGCGGCAGTGCGCCGAAATTTTGATCCGGCTGGCCATCCGCAGCCGCGTGTGCTGAGCTGGCCGCCTTCACCACGGGTCATAGCTGCCGAAGCTCCAGAGATGCCCTTCCAGGTCATGGCAGCTGAAGTCCCGGCCGCCGTAGTCTTCATCCTTGATTTCGGTGGCAATCCTGGCGCCGAAGGCCTTGGCATTGGCGTAGGCGGCATCGACGTCGGTCACGACGATGTACGTCGTCTGCGTCTGGGCGCCGCCCAGTTCATCGGGCTGCCTGAGCAGTCGGCCGAACTCCGTTTCGATCCTGGGCACCGAAGCCAGCATGATCATGCCGTTGCCGAAACTGAGTTGAGCATGGGTGACGCTCCCGTCCTGGCCGGGAGCGACCATGTGCTGCTCGAAGCCGAAGGCCTTGCACAGCCACTCGATGGCGGCGGGTGCGTCGCGGTATCGAAGCACGGGAATGATCGTGGCCTTCGTGTTCTTCGCAAGACTGGGCATGTTCGTCGCCTTGTCCGCCATGCAACCAAGCAACGCGGATCGGTGCATTGGGTCGATAAGCACGAATCAAGCTTGCTCCGCGTGGGTCAGCGCGTCTGCGCGCTGCCGCACACAGACAGCGTCATGGCTTGGCCGGCACCACGATCCATGCATGGATCGCAGCCATCACTTCGTCGTTGTGTCCAACCCAGGTGTGTCCGCCACCACCCAAGCCGATGAACTTTGCGCCGGCGATCTGGCTCGCGGTGTACTGCGCGCTGGCATAGGTGCCGTAGCGGTCGTCGCGGGCGCTGATGACGAGGGTCGGGACGCAAATGGACGCCAGCGGCGCAGCCGAAAGATGCTTGCCAACGGAGGTGTCGCTCTTCAGCCCCTCGGCCCGTGCAGACACCGGCAAGATGCTGTCGAGCATCGCATTCACGCGCGCCCGCTCCTTCGGGCTGGCGTGGGTCAGCAACTCGGGCGGCGTCGCCAGTACATACTTGATGACGGCATCGCGCGCCACCTGCAGCGCAGACCAGAACAGGAAGTCGGACCCGATCATGCGCATCATCAGTGACTCAACCCAGACCAGCATCGGCGGCGCTGAGTCGGCTTGCGTGGGCGGCTTGTAGGTCAGCGGCACCAGCAGCACCAGCGCGCTGACACGCCCAGGGTGCCGGATGGCCATCTGCAGCGCTGATGGCGCGCCGGCCGACCCGCCCATGACTGCGGCCCGCGCGATGCCCAGCGCATCGAGCAGGCACACGTGGGCATCAGCCTGCGCAGCGGCCGATGCATCGGCAGGCATCGGTGTGCGCAGGTAGCCGAAGCGCGACATGGCGATCACACGCACGCCTTGCCTGGACAAGGCGCCTGCGAAGGCCATGCCCTGGTCATGCCCACCGCCGCTGCCGTGCACGGCCAGCAGCGGCCATCCAGCCCCGGCTTCTTGATACTCGATCAGGCCGCAGCGGGTTTGCAGCAGCGTGCTGTGCGCTGCGGCTTGAGCCCGGGCCCGCTGCATGTCGCTGCCAAAGCGCCAGCCGATCAGGAGCGCTGCGACCGCCAGTGCCACCGCGACCACAAACGACAGCGCCAAGACCGTCCGGGCAAGCCTGCTGCGACGGGTTGCCGGTGTCATGGCGACACGATGCGGTCGCCACGCACCAGAAAGCGGCCATCAAACAGGATGGGCAGCGGGTCACCGCTCAGCGGCGCGCTCGCCGGGCCCGGCCGCTGCGCGTGCACATGCAGATGCGGCTCACCGGTGTTGCCCGAGTTGCCCACCGATCCCAGCCAATCACCGACCGCCACGGTCGCCCCGGGCCGCATCTGCACGCTGCCTGGCCGCAGGTGGCCCAGCAGCACGTCGGCCGACGCTGCAGCCACGGCTGTGGGGGCAGTGCCGGTACCAGCGCCGGCACCAGCACCGGCAGCCACACGGGCATCAGCGGCTGAGTCAGCACCGGCGCGCCTGCTCTGGCAACGCAGCAGCACATGGTTGCCTGCAAGATGCTCGCGATCCACTTCGGGCACTTGCATGTCGGGCAAGCCGTCCACGGCCAGCAGCACCTGGCCCGCGCAAGGCGCCAGCACCCGCGCGCCGTAGATTCGGTAGGCCTTCGGGTCGGCGGGCAGCACGCCGCGCGCGCGCAGCCCGAACGCGTGCAACTGCACCATGTCAACGCCGTAGGACTGGCCGCGCCAGGCGCGGAATCTGGGGATGCTGGCGTCCAGCGTCATGAGGTGAGCAGTGGTGCTGATGCCACTGCCGCCATTGACGACCAGGTAGACGCCCGCGTCCAGTGGGAACGCCAAGCGCACCGTAGTCACCGGCGGGGCGGTGCGGCTGCGCAGTGCAGCCACCAGCCCATAGGACGAGGCTGTGCCCAGGACCAGGAACGTCCCGGCACACAGCCACGCACTCCACGTAACAGGCAGCGTTGACGCAAACGGCAGGCGCCGACGCAGCCCGAGCCCGACCACGACGGCCAGAGCCACGCCGAACGTGAGGGGCGCCCACCATGGCGGCAGAAGCCAGATGCCCAGCAAGGCCATGGCCCACAGCGCGGCGGCCGTTGCAGTGGCCTGCAGCCAGAAGGCCAAACCGGCGCGCGGCGGCGCCAGGCCCATCCAGGCCACCAGGACCAGCGGCACAATCAGTTGGATCAGAAACAGGATGCTCACCAAGCAACCCCCTGAAGAATCTGCGCCAGGCCACGGCGCCGGACTCGATGGCGAGTTTCATGTTCCATGGGCTTCGGCTGCGACAGCCCTGCGCGGCAGCAGCAGACACAGCGCTGTCAGAACCAGGGCGGTGACCACCAGCGCGTAGGGCCGGCAGCTCGTCTCGGTTGGCAACACCGGCACGACAGATGGCCAGAAGTTGATGGCGGTGTGGAGCACCAATGTGGCCACGACGCTGCCCGCCGGAGTGCGATTGAACAGCCAGGCGAACAAAACCGACATCGCCACGACGCTCAGCAGAAACAGCGGCAGCGGGATGTGGGCCTGCGATGTGCCCGCGATGAAGAACAGCGGCAGGTGCCAGGCGCCCCACAGCACCCCCAGCCCCAAGCTGGCCGTGCGCCACCCGATGCGGCCCTGCAAGGTGGGCAGTGCGTAGCCGCGCCAGCCAAATTCCTCGCCCGCCGGCCCGCCCAGCAGCAGCACGAGGAAAAAGTTCACCACCGTCATCAGCAGGTGTCCTGATGCCGGCGACGGGCCGGCGGCACCCCCAAGCGCAACATGCAAGCCCATGGCCACCGACATGACCAACAAAGGGAACAGCAAGGCAAACGCGAACCAGACCCAACCGATGCGCCATTGCAGGCAGCGCAGCAACCAGGCGCGCAGTCCCACGCGGCCATCGGCATTCGCGATCACCACGACCGCAGCGAGGCTGGGCCCGAAGCTGCCCGCAAACATCAGCCCTGTTGCAAGCCAGGGTGCCTGCGTTTTGACGGCGGGCGACAGTGCCCAGCAAGACCAGGACCAAGCAAAGGTCAGCGCAAAGAAACTGAGCAGCGGCGCGCGCCGCAGCCGCGCTGCCAGCGTCATGGCAGCAACTCGTAGCTCAGCTTCTTGACGTGCCCGACGAAGTACGCCTTGCGCCCCTCAGGCCGCATCCAGGCGGCCTCGCCGACCATGGGAATCATCATGCCGCCCTGCGGCTGATAGTCGGACAGGGTGCACTCCCAGGGCAGCATGAGCATGTCCTTTCCGACCCCCGCGCCACGCGACTCGGCGCGCACCGATGCAATATAGCCAGCCTGGTTGAACCCGAACAACAAGGTCAGCGTGATCGGGCCATCGACGACGGTGGCGTTGGCTGAAGCCTCGTCCACCGCCTGCCACCGCACACCCTGGCTGGGCAGCAGCGCGGTGGGGTACCACGGTGCTTCGGCAAAGTAGCGCATGAACTCGCCGCGGGCCAGCTCGCCGCCGCCTTGCGCTTCGGCCACCGTGAACAAGCCGAACAGCTTGGCGATCAGCCTGCCCTCGCCAGCGATGTAGCTGTCCTCCACGCGTGCGGGCACGCCGGGAAACATGCCGATCTCGGCATTCCACAAGAAGCCGGGTCGCGCACCAGACGCCGGATTGACGACGCGCTGGTGCGATGTGAACGGCTTCCATCGCTCGGCGGTGGCCGACATGTTGATGGTGCCGGCCATCTCGATGCTGGCCGCGCCAATGATCGGCTGCCCATCCTTCAGTACCGCGCGGAAGTAGCGTTGCACGGGCGCGGGCAGGCCTTCGAGTTCACGTGCGTCAAAGCGTGTGGGTGATGTGAGCCGGCCCTGGGCGGCGCCTTGAAAAATCGCGCCTTGACCCGCCTCCTGTACGTGCACACGGCCCGCTTCGAGTTGGCCCGTGTGCCTGCGCATCAAGTCCGCCCAACGGCTGTCGCCGAGCAAGCGCAGCGCCACGACGCAGATCACCACGACGACGGCCAGCGCGCCAAGCACCGCACCCACCCACATCAGCCCTGTCATGGCGTACCCCTTGTTCCGCGCCGCAGCGCTCACACCATCACCGCCTGCACCGGCCGCCGCAGCGACCGCGGCAGGGCCGGCCCGCGGCCAAAGCGCACCACCAGGTCCGGGCGCTGGCCGGCCAGGCCCAACGCGTCGGCAAACGGCGGGCGCACGGCGGGCACTTCCACCGGCTGGTTCAGAAACGCATTGCGGATGCCCAGGGCCGCGGCTTGCAGCGCGAAGCGTTCGTAGCAGCGGCCCACCTCGACCCAGTGCGCCTTGTCGGCGACCTGGCCCACGAACACGGCGATGCCGGCAGAGCTGCGAATCTGCAGCACGTACTTCTCGTTTTCGCTTTTCGTCGTGAAGAACCACCCGAAGGCCAGATCGCCCAGCCAGGCCGGTATGGCAGGGTTGCCCGAAGCCCCGCTGAACAGGCCGTCACCTGTACGCACCGCATCGGCAGCGTTGAAGCGGATCCAGCTCTTCAGTTCCTTGACAAAAGCCGGGTCGGCCATCTGTGCCGTGTTGCCTTGCACCACATAGTCCAGCACGCGCTCGACCGCAGGGCGTTCCGTCAGCAGCAACAAGCGCACATGGCCCGAGCTGCCTGCACGTTCGAGCAATCGCAGTTCCTCGTTGGCCAGCGGCTGGAAGTCGTAGTCACCGCGCGTGCACTGCCGCGCGGTGATGGCCTTGAACAGCGGCGACGCCTGGGCCGGCGTGGCCGCCAGCGACACGCGGATGGCTTGTGCCGCCGCGTCGAAGCGGGGCTCGGCCATCAGGCCGTGGGCCAGCGCTGCGTGAACAAGGTTCTCCGCCGCGCAGCCCAGCGACACGAACAGGTGGTGGTCATCCGGGTCAACGGCGGGGCAACGCCGGAACCCATCCGGCAGGATCGTGATCGCCTGTTCTTCAAGTGCAAATTTCCAGCACTGGGTGTTGTGGCTGGAAGGCGCCAGCGTGGCCAACCGCACGAGTTCAGGCGCCAGGTCGCGCACCAGCGGCAGCGCAGGCGCAGCACTGGCCGTGCTCGTCGGCGCGTTAACACGCCAGGTCCGCGCCGCGACGGCCTCGTAGCCCTCGGCGTCAGGCTGCGGCGTACACGCAGACAGCCCCAGCCCGGCCACGCCGCCCAGGGCCGCAGAGGTCGATGAAGTGAACTGTCGTCGTGTGATGCCGGCCATGGGCGTTGATGCCTTTCATGTCGAAGGCGGTGGCGACAACGGCGGGCACTCGGCCGCCTGTGAGTCGGAGACGCCATGCCGCGTGCACTTCGCAGCGTGCGGGGCTGGTCGATACCCAACTGTGCGCGCCCAGACTCGCTGGGTCTGTTTGCTATCGCACCCGTCAACTTGGTGACCTCAACGCCTGCCTTTCAGCCGCTCGATCTCGGCCAGCAGGTCCATCACGATGGCTGCGCCGTGCAGGCTGAGTTCAAGTTCGTGCGCCAGGCGCAGCGCGTTGCGGGCGCGCAGCAACGACGGCCCGGTGAACTGCCAGTCTTGCGGCCCTGTGCCTGTCGGCAGCAGCAGGCCCTCGGCCACCAGCGCCTGCACCTGGGTGCCGGCTGCGCCCGTGGCCTGGCACAGGGCCGCGAAGCTGAACACCACGTGCTCGTCGACGACCAGGCTTCGCACCGTGGTCAGGGTGGTGACAGACAAGAAATCGGAGTCGGCCATGCGGGTCAAGCCTCCAGCGCAGAGCGGGGGTTGAAGTCGGCGAACGCGCGCGCCATCGCGTCGTAGGCGTCCTTCGCGGTCTGCGAGCCCGAAGGCGGCAGAGCAATCACCAGCACGGCGTACAGGTCGCCTGGCTCCTTGCCCGGCAAGCCCTTGCCTTTGAGCCGCAGTTTGCGGCCCAGCGACGAGCCCGGCGGGACGCTCAGTTGCACCGGGCCTTCGGGCGTGGGTGCCGTCACAGTCGCGCCCAGCGCCGCCTCCCACGGCGCAACGGGCAGGTCGAAGCTGACATCGCGCCCGTCCACCCGGAACACGGGGTGCGCCCTGAACTGGATTTCCAGGTACAGGTCGCCCGCCGCTGCCCCGCCATGCCCCGCCGCGCCCTGGCCTGCCAGGCGCAAGTGCTGGCCTTGCCGCACGCCCCTGGGAATGTTCACCTCGAGTTGCCGCTCTTGCAGCGTGGCATGCCCCGCCGCGTCGAAGATGGGCATGCGCAAAGAGATGGTGCGTTGCGCACCGAGGTAGGAGTCCTGCAAGTCGATGAGGATCTTGGCGTGGTGATCTTCGCCCTGCATCGCCATCGTGCCTGCGGCGTGACGACGCGTGGGTCGGCCACCGCTGGCACGGCCGAACAGCGACTCGAAGAAGTCGCTGAACTCGGCACTCTGTGGGCCGCGCGGCATGCCTTCGCCGCCACGGCCGCTGTACTCGAAGCCGCTGTTCATGCCCGTTTCCCAGCCTGGCGGCGGCTCGAACGGCTGCCCGCTGGCCTGGCGCTGCGCAATGTCGTCGTAGGCGGCGCGGCGCTCGGTGTCGATCAAGGCCTCGTGCGCTTCGGCCACTTCCTTGAAGCGCGCCTCGGCGTCGGGCTCCTTGCTCACATCGGGGTGGTACTTGCGGGCCAGCTTGCGGTAGGCGCGCTTGACCTCGTCCTGCGTGGCGGTGCGCTCGACGCCGAGGGTGGCGTAGTAGTCTTTGAAGTCCATTCAGTCCTTGAAGTCCATTGAGTATCGTCACTCTGAGAAGCTATTGCCAGCCGTAGCGCCGCACGTACCTGTCGTACTCGAACCGCCACGCCGATTTGCTGTTCGAGCTGGTGAGCCGGCGCTACCAGAACAAGAGCACGGTGGTGACGACCAACAGAGCGTTCGCCGACTGGGGTGAGGTCTTCCCCAACGCGACCTGCGTGGTGTCGTTGATCGACCGCCTCATGCACCGCGCCGAGGTGGTGCGCATCGACGGCCGGTCCTACCGGGCCAAGGAAGCCCAGGAGCGCGAGGCCCAGCGCCTGGCTGCGCGCTCGGCCAAGGCAACGCCGGCGCGGTCCCGCAAGGCCGCAGCATGAGCGCATCGCCATCGCCATCGCCAACACCGCAAGCTACGGCGGTCGTGCCCAAGCACTGGACGCCCGAGCAGGCCTTGGCCGTGTTCGAGTGCTTGCACGCCTTGCGCTGTGCTCTGTGGGCGACCTACGGGCCACAGGTGCAGCAGGCCTGGCGCGACCAGCTCGTCCCCGACGGGCCTCCGCCAGAGTTCGATCCTGAGGAGCCGTTCTGACGGCGACGCAGCTGTACCTTCCGACAAGCAGATGGCCCCTCCCGGGGCCATCTGCACTTCCTCAACGCAATCATCGACCCATCATCGGCCGCCGCTCGAAACCGCCGCCTCGCCGCCGGAAGGTGCCGCCGAATAGCAGCGCTGCGCCAGCACCAACAACAGCCCACCACACCAGGGCATGCACGCAGGCCCTGGTGCCGCTGGGCAGCGGCCATATCACCGCCAGTCCAAGCCCGCATACAAGTCCGCCACCTCACCAGCGAATAGAGGCGGATTTACATCAGCGCCAACATGCCCGAGGACATGCCGATTGAGCGCAAGGTGCTTGAGGCCAAGATGCGCTTGCGCATCAAGCGCGACGACCAGGACCTCAAGCAAGACCTGGGGCTGGGCGACTACGAAAGTCGAGGCTGGCGCGGCTTCCATCACCATGCCAGCCTGGCCATTGCCGCCTGCGGCTTTCTGATGACGCAACAGCTTCGGTACCCCGACGCTGCCGGCAAAAAAACGCCACACGACGCGAAGAACCTGCCCTGCCCACGCATTACAAGCCTCGGGGCAGCTCAGCGCACGCAGCGCCACGTCCCATCGTCCATCACGGGCTTGCGGCTGCGTATCGCCGCAGCCTTGCTCAGGACGCTGCCAAGGTGCCCTTGCTGCCTGCGCGTCAACGCAAGGCTGCGGTTGTGACACAGTAAGATTAGGCCTTCTTCTCCGGCACCAACCTCTGCGACAGCGCCCTGTTCAAGGCTGGCCGCCACGACGAGTTGCGGGAACTGCTGGCCATGGACCCACGCCCGATCTGGAAATGCCTGATCTGGGGCGCACGCGCGCTGGCCGCGCGCGGCCAGATCGATGAGGCCATCGCCTACGTCCGCGAGCGTGCGCTCGGCACCACCAGCTTGGAGACCATCGCACGTTTCGCAGAAGAGGTGCTGCTCAAGGCGGGCCGGCGCGCCGAAGCCTTCGACCAGTTCGCGCTGCTGGCCAACCAGGCCAACTCCAACCTGTCGACCTTCAGGGCACTGGCCAGGAAGTACCACGAACTGGCACCGGACAAGCTGCTCGGCCACCTCATCGCCTCGACACCGAGCGAGCCCGGCAATTGGTTCGCCACCGCCAAGACCCTGAAACTGTTCGACCGGGCAATCCAACTGGCCTGGGCTTCACCCTGCAACCCCAAGACATTGACGCGTGCCGCCTGAGACCACTTAGTCAGGCAACCCGGTTTCGCCATGCAAGCCGCGCTGGCCGCGCTGCACTGGATGTCGATGGGCCACGGCTGCGAACTCACTGGCCTGGACGCACACGAAGCCCACCGACTGGCCAGCGAATCCGCCCGGACCACCGGGCAGCTCGACCTGGCCGATGCCACCATCGAGCAGGCACTGGCCCCCGACCGCCCCATGTCGGCCTGGATGCGGCGAGTGATCGGCATCGCGCCAGGCTCTCCGGCAACTCGCCCGCACTGACACGATGCACGATGCGAACTCCATGCACCCCGCCGTTCGCACCGCCGAGTGCAGACATGCGCAATGTGATGTTCGACTTCACCGATGCCAGCGCCGTACAAGGCCTGGACCGCGATCATCAACCGCGTCATGGGCGGCATCTCGCGCAGCAACCTGCAACACGACCCTGCAGGCCACGCCGTCTTCAAGAGCACCGTCTCGCTGGACCGCAACGGGGGCTTCGAGTGGGTGCGATCCAGGCCCGCCGACCGCAGCCAGGTCGGCGCAACGTTGTGCCTGGTCAAGGTACGCGGCGACGTCATTCAAACTGAAACCCAACCCAGGATCCACTCGCTGCCCGAGACCCAGGCCATCAGCAGCAGGCCTGTCGTCGCTACCAATGCCACGCCCGACATCAGCAGCCCTACCACGACTGCAACGCCATCGCGAAACACCAGCCCCAGCCCGATGAACACCAGCGCCATAGCCGGCAGCAGATTGCCGAAGGGGATCGGCAGCACGACGATGGTGGCCATCAGCCCAACGGCGAGCGCAGTCGCCGATCGCCGGCCAGCAAACGCGAGGTGGCTCAGCCGGGCCCTGGCGTGGCGCCCCGCCAAGGCGTAGGCAGAAGCCAACCCGAACAGAACTCGCTGGGCCCAGCGGCGCGGCAGTTCAAGCTCGGCCACCCGTTGTGGCAAGCAGGGCGTGGAGTGGCCCCGCCACATGGCGGCTGCCAGCGCAGCCAACCCCAGCCCGAGCACCGTGCCCACGCCGGGCACCGGCAGCAGGCAAGGCATGGCCAGCAGCAGAAGCAGTGTCCCGTGGGCCTCGGGGCCGTGGGCTTGCGCCATCGCCCGCATCGACACCCGTTCCTCCTGGATGGCAGCGGCTGCGTCGCGCAACTGCTGCACGATCGGCGGCGTCA
>JANNMP010000564.1:0-10061 GCA_031398015.1 Burkholderiaceae bacterium | reverse complement strand
GTAGAAGGCTGACAGCGGGATCGCAGCGACACCTATCTCCGTCGTGAGCCATTTGCAGAAGTCGGCTTCCGGCAGATCGGTCACCTGCGAGATATCCACGCACTGGAAGTAGCTGCCTTCGCTGGGCAGCAGCTTGAACTTGGTGCGCGCCAGCCCCGCGCGGAACAGGTCGCGCTTGCGGGCGTAGAACGCAGGCAGATCGACGTAGGGCTTCGGGTCGGCCATGTAGCGGGCGATGCCGACCTGCATGGGCGTGTTGACGGTGAACACGTTGAACTGGTGCACCTTGCGGAACTCGGCCGTCATCGACGCGGGCGCGGCCACGGTGCCGATCTTCCAGCCGGTGACATGGAATGTCTTGCCGAAGCTGGACACCACAAACGCGCGCGCCGCCAGTTCGGGCTGGGCCGACGCGCTGGCATGGCCCTCGCCGTCGTAGACCATGTGCTCATAGACCTCGTCGCTGATCAGCAGCGCGTCGGTGGGCCGCAAGACCGTGGCCAATTGGTCAAAGTCAGCCGCGCGCCAGATGGTGGCGCTGGGGTTGTGCGGTGAATTGACCAAGATCGCCCGGGTGCGCGGCGTGATGGCGGCGGCGATGGCATCAAAGTCAGGCCGGAACGTGCCGGCCTGCAATGCCACCCGCACCACCGTGCCACCGGCCAGTTCGATGTTGGGCACATAGCTGTCGTAGTTGGGCTCCAGCACCACCACCTCGTCGCCCGGCCCGACCACGGCCAGGATGGCGGTGATGATGGCCTGGGTGGCGCCAGCGGTCACGGTGATCTCGCTGCCAGGGTCGTAGCGCCGGCCGTACAACGCGTCGATCTTGGCCGCCACCGCCTCGCGCAGCGCCGGCACGCCGGCCATCGGCGGGTACTGGTTCAGGCCGCTGCGCATGGCCTGATTCACGGCATCCAGCAGCGCTGTGTCGCCCTCGAAATCAGGAAAGCCCTGGCCCAGGTTGACCGCACCACGCTCGGCGGCCAGCGCCGACATCAGGGTGAAGATGGTGGTGCCCACCTTGGGCAGGCGGCTGGGTGGCAGCGGGGTGCGGTGCGGCGTGGGGGCAAGGCTGGTCATGGCATCAAAGCTCGTCGTACTGGGGGGTGCTGCCAGGCTTCTCGGCCATGGCTTTTTCGATCAGCGCACGGGTCAGTCGCTCGCTCAGCAGCTCGGCAAAACCGTACACGAAGTGGCGCAGGTAGGCACCACGCTTGAAGGCCACGCGCGAGGTGTTGGGGCCGAACAGGTGGCCCACCGGGCGCCAGGCCAGGTCACCGCCGGGCGGGTCGTCGCGCACCGCCATCTCGGCCACCACGCCCACGCCCAGGCCCAGGCGCACATAGGTCTTGATGACATCGGCATCGATCGCTTCGAGCGCGATGTTGGGCTTGAGCCGGGCCTTGGCAAAGGCGTCGTCGATGCGGGTGCGGCCGCTGAAGGTGGGGTGGTAGGTGATCAGCGGCTCGGCCGCCAGTTGCACCAGCGTCGGCCGCTGCACATCGGCCAGCGGGTGCTTGGCCGGCACCACCAGCACATGCTGCCATTCATAACAAGGCAGGCTGACCAGGCCGGGCACGTTGGCCAGTGATTCGGTGGCCAGGCCGATCTCGGCCACGTCATCGGCCAGCATGCGCACCACGTCGGCCGGCGTGCCCTGGTGCATCACCACTTGCACCTTGGGGAACAGCCGGCGCAGCTTGGCCACCGGCTCGGGCAGCACATAACGCGCCTGGCTGTGGGTGGTGGCAATCGACAGCGTGCCGGCGTCCTGCTTGGAGAACTCATCGCCGATGCGCTTCAAGTTGGCCACCTCGCGCATGATGATTTCCACCGACTGCAGCACCAACTGGCCCGGCTCCGTCACGCGGCGGATGCGCTTGCCGTGGCGGGCAAAGATGTCCACGCCCAGCTCTTCTTCCAGCTCCAGGATGGCCTTGCTGATGCCCGGCTGCGAGGTGTGCAGGGCCTTGGCGGTCTCGGTCAGGTTGAGGTTGCGCCGCACAGCCTCTTGCACAAAGCGGAACTGGTGCAGGTTCATGGCCTGGGTTCCACGTCTGCCAAGGCCACAGCCGCCATCGCATCGATCAGCGCCGCCGCTTCGCCGACGGCTGGGCGCAGCCGAAACCGCACCGTTGGATGCGCCGCCTGCAATTGCGCCATCAGCAGCGGGATGTCTTTGCGCACATGGCCGCCGGCGCCCAGGAACAGCGGCACCACGTCCACCGCCGTGCAGCCGGCCGCCACCAGCGCGCTGCCTGCCTGCACCAGTCCAGGCGCCATGAATTCGAGGAACGCCAGCGCCACGCGATGCTCGCCGCGCTGGGCCCGGCAGCGCGCAGCCACGGCCTGGAAGGGCAGGGCCCAATGGGGGTCGCGCGCGCCGTGCGCAAACAGCAGCAGGCCAGTCTCGGCGGGCGTGGGGGAGTCGTTCATTGGGGGGTTATCGGAAACGGACCAACCAGGCAAAAGCGCCCATCGACAGCAGCAGGTACAAGCCGCTGGGCGCGGCGGCGGCCATCCAGGGTGTCCACTGCCGCAGCAGGCCCAGGTGGCCGCTGGCGTTGTTCAGCAGCACAAAGCTGATGCCCAGCATGATGCCGCCAAACACCTTGTAGCTGACACCACCGGCACGCGCATGCAAATAAGCAAACGGCAGGGCGAGTGCCACCATCACCACGCAGGCCAGCGGGTATAGCGCCTTCTTCCAGAACTGGATCTGGTGGCGCTGCACTGCCTGGTCCTGGTCGGCCAGGTGGCTGGTGTAGCGCCACAGGTCGACGGTGGACATCGTCTTGGCCGGCAGCAGCGCGGCGGCCACCACGGTGCTGTCGAGTGTGCTGGGCCAGTCGAGCGTGGCCAGCGCCTGTTGGCGCAGTGGTGCGCGCTGCAGCGCCGCCTCAGGCGTGGGCCAGTCGGTGCGTTGCACATCCTTCAGCCGCCACAGGCCGCGCGCCAGCACCTGGCCGCTGGCGGCGTCGATGCGGGTGCGCAGCCGCCCGTCGGTGTCGAACGCGAAGATGCGCACGCCCAGCAGCGCACCGCCCACGCCAGCCGCGCTGACATTGACCGAGATGCTGCGCTCGCTGCCCTCGTCGGCCGCAGCGCCGCTGCCAGGCTGGCGCTCCTTGAGCCAGGCGCCGCCAGTGCCCAGCGACAGGCCACCTCGCAGCCCGGCTTTCAGCGCCACCGCCTCGCGCTCGGTGAATGGCGCCACATAGTCGCCGACCACAAAGGTGACCAGCGCAAACACCAGCCCCGGCAGCGCCAGCAACCGCAGCGCCCGGCCCGGCCCCAGGCCACCAGTGCGCAAGATGGTGAACTCAGACGACTGCGCCAGCCGCGCCATGGCGTAGATGGTGCCGATCAGCACCGCGATGGGAAACAGCTCGTAGAAGTGGCCGGGCTGCTCCAGCAAGCCACGCAGCACGGCCTGGCCCAGCGTGTAGCCGTTGCGGCCCACGTTCTCCAGCTCGTCGACAAAGTCGATGAAGAAGAACAGGCTCAGGAACGCGATGGCCACGAACACCACCGACCAGACGATGTCGCGGTAGAGCAAGCGCCGCACTGTTTTCATGCAGATGCCTTGTTCGCCCGCCTGCCGCCGAACAGCCGCAGCACCGCTGCATGGTCGCGCCACCAGATCAGCGCCAGGCCCAGGCCGAACATGCCGCCGTGCAGCAGCAGCATCGCCGGGCCCATGGCAAAGCGGCCGCTGGCGATCCAGGCCTGCGACAGGTTGATCAGGTTGAAGTAGACGATGAAGGCCAGCAGCGCCAGCAGCAGGTTCCAGTTGGTGGCGCGGCGCGGCTGGGTGGCCGCCAGGCCGATGCCCAGCAGCAGCAGGTTGGCGGCAGCCAGCAGCAGGCCGAAGCGCCAGGCCAGCTCGGCCTGGTGGCGCTGGCTGGGGTCGGCCACCAGCGCGCGGGTGGCCAGCGTGCGCGGCGCGGCGGCTTCGGCGCGCTTCACCGCCGATTCACCCACCACCACGCGGTACTGCTGAAAGCTGGAGAGCGTGTGCACGCCGCTGGACGCATCGGTCTCGGTGCGCTGGCCCACGTCCAACTGCAGCACGCGGTCGTCGCCTTCGGTGAGCAGCTGGCCGCTGCGCGCCGACACCACGCTCTCCAATGGGCTCTGGCGTGTCAGCACGAACACGTTGTGGCCTTCCACGCCCTCCTGGCTGGCGCGGTCGACAAAGAACACCCGGCTGCCGTCACGCGAGGCCTGGAAGACACCCGGCGCCACGCGTGACAGATCACTGCGCTGCTCGTAGCGGCTGCGCAGCTCGGCGCTGCTGCGGTTGCCCCAGGGCCAGACGAACAGCAGCAGCACGCCCACCACCACCAGCACCGGCCAGGCCATGCCCAGCACCGGCCGCACAAAGCGGCCCAGGCCCAGGCCGCTGGCAAACCAGATCGCCATTTCGCTGTCGCGGTACATGCGGCCCAGGGTCACCACCACCGCCACGAACAGGCTCAGCGCCAGCATCGTGGGCAAATGGCCCAGCGCGGTGTAGCCCAGCAACAGCACCACGTCTTCAGGCGCCACCGCGCCACCTGCGGCCAGGCCCAGGGTGCGGATCAGCATCATCGTGATCACGATGGTCAGGATCACCACCAGGGTGGCGCCAAAGCTGCGTGCCAGCTCTCTGCGCAATGTGGCATCGAATAACATCGTTCGATCTTATGACGGGGTGGGCGATGGACTTTTTGACGCAACTGATGGCACCTGGCGCCACCGCCAAACTGGTGGCCGACGCGCTGCTGCTGGTGATCGTGGGCGACGCCGTGCCAAGCGGGCTGGACGCGCCGCTGGCCGACAGCGTGGCCGATGCGGTCAAGCAAGGTGATCTGCAACTCAAGCCCGGCAAGACTTGCTACTTGCGCCAGGTGCCGGGCAACAAGCCAGCGCGTGTGGCGGTGGCGGTGGCCAAGGACAGCAGCGCGCGCTGCGTCAAGGCGGCCGCCGCCGCCGGCATCGGCCTGGTCAAGGGTCTGGGGGTCAGGCACCTGGCAGTGCTGGTGGCCGGTGATGCAACCAGCGCAGCCCAGGCCGAGGCCGTGGCCTGTGCGGCGGCCGAAGCGGTGTATGTCTACCGCAGCACCAAGCCCAGCGCCGCGCCAGCGCCGGTGCTCAACAAGCTGACGCTGCTGGTGGCCAAGGCCGACGTTGCAGCGGCGGCAGCCGGCTTGGGCCTTGGCGCGGCCATTGCCGAGGGTGTGGCGCTGGCGCGTGAGCTGGCCAACCGCCCCGGCAACCACTGCACGCCCACCGTGCTGGCCGCCGAGGCGCGCAAGATGGCCAAGGCCAACGGCCTGAAGATCGAGGTGCTGGAAAAGAAGCAGATCGACGCACTCGGCATGGGCAGCTTCCTGGCCGTGGCCAAGGGCTCGGACGAGCCGCCGCGCTTCATCGTGATGCACTACAACGGCGCTGCCAAGGGCGCCGCGCCGCTGGTGCTGGTGGGCAAGGGCATCACCTTTGATTCGGGTGGCATCAGCCTGAAACCCGGCGAAGCCATGGACGAGATGAAGTTCGACATGGGCGGCGCCGCCAGCGTGGTGGGCACGCTGCGTGCGGTGGCGCAGCTCAAGCCCAAGCTGAACGTGATCGGCGTCATTGCCGCTTGCGAGAACATGCCCAGCGGCCGCGCGCTCAAGCCCGGTGACGTGGTCACCAGCATGTCGGGCCAGACCATCGAGGTGCTGAACACCGATGCCGAGGGCCGGCTGATCCTGTGTGACGCGCTGACCTATGTCGAGCGTTTCAAACCGGCGGCAGTGGTCGACATCGCCACCCTCACTGGCGCCTGCGTGGTGGCGCTGGGGGCGGTGCACTCGGGCATGTTCTCGCCAGACGAGGGCCTGGCCGCCGAGCTGCTGGCCGCCGGCCAGGCGGCACTCGACACCTGCTGGCGCCTGCCGCTGGACGACGACTATGACGAGGGCCTGAAGAGCAACTTTGCCGACATGGCCAACATTGCCGGCCGCGCCGGTGGCGCCATCACCGCAGCCATGTTTTTGAAGCGCTTCACCGCCAAGCTGCGCTGGGCCCACCTCGACATTGCTGCCACTGCCTGGAAAAGCGGCGCCGCCAAGGGCGCCACCGGCCGGCCGGTGGGGCTGCTGACACATTGGCTGTTGGCGCAGCAGCGTTGAGCCGGCCTGGTGCAGGCATGGCCCAGGTCGACTTCCACACCGGCCTGACCGACAAGCTGGGCTACGCCTGCCGCCTGGTGCGCAAGGCCTGGCGCGCCGGCCACCGGGTGGTGGTGACCGGAGACGCCACACAGCTGGCGCGGCTGGACAGCTTGCTGTGGACCTTCGATGTGGCCGAGTTTCTGCCACATGCGCGATTGCGCGTTGGAGAGCAGCCACCACCACGGCTTGCGCGCACGCCAGTTTGGCTGGCTGAGCAGCCGGCCGATAGCGGCCCTTGCGATGTGCTGGTCAACCTGGGGCCGGCCGGCCTGGCCGACATGGCGCTGCCTGCGCGCACCGTGGAGCTGGTGGACGCCAGCGCGGCCGACGTGTCTGCCGGGCGCCAGCGCTGGCGCGCGCACGTCGCCGCCGGCCTCCAGCCCAGCAACCATCCGCAGGCTGCAAGCTGATTCGACGGCGCTCCGAACGCGGCACGCCACTTGCTGGTTGACCCGCACGCACCCTGCTGGCGCTAGGGCAAGCCCCGACGGCGCAGGCGCCGGAACCAGCGTTCAACCGGTGTATCGTCTCGCCCTTTATGCCAGCCCACAGTGGCGGCGTATCAACCCAACCTTCCTTATTGGAGCTTCTGGCATGCAAAGCAAGTTCAATGTGATCGTCGCCGCCGCTGCGGCAGTGCTCGGCAGCAGCGCCATGGCGCAAGACATGGTGGTCAAGATCGGCCACGTCGGCCCGGTCTCGGGTGCCCAGGCCCACTACGGCAAGGACAATGAAAACGGCGCCCGCATGGCCGTGGAAGACTTGAACGCCAAGGGTGTCACCATCGGTGGCAAGAAGGTCAAGCTGGAACTGGTGGCCGAAGACGATGCTGCCGATCCGAAGCAGGGCACCGCCGCTGCGCAGAAGCTGTGCGACGCCAAGGTCAATGGCGTGGTGGGCCACCTGAACTCGGGCACCACCATTCCCGCGTCGGCCATCTACAACCAGTGCGGTATCCCGATGGTCACGCCGTCGGCCACCAACCCCAAGCTCACGCAGCAGGGGTTCAAGAACGTCTACCGCTTGCTGGCCAATGACAACGCCCTGGGCGCCGGCCTAGCGTTCCACGCCGCTGACAACCTGAAGCTCAAGAAGGTCGCCATCATCGATGACCGCTCGGCCTACGGCCAGGGCGTGGCCGAGGTTTTCAAGAAGACCGCGCTGGCCAGGGGCATGCAAGTGGTGGACGAACAGTTCACCAACGACAAGGCCACCGACTTCATGGCCATCCTCACCGCCATCAAGAGCAAGGGCCCCGACGCCGTGTTCTACGGCGGCATGGACCCGCAAGCTGGCCCGATGCTGCGCCAGATGGACCAGCTGGGCTTGAGCAACGTGAAGTTCTTCGGCGGTGACGGCATCTGCACCGCCAAGCTGGCCGAACTGTCGGGCGGCGCCAAATCACTGGCTGGGGTGGTCTGTGCCGAGGGTGGCGCCAGCCTGGACAAGATGCCCGGTGGCAAGGCCTGGATGACACGCTACGAAGCCAAGTACCCGAAGCAGTTCCAGGTGTATTCGCCCTACACCTACGACGCTGTGCATGTGCTGGTGGACGCCATGGTGCGCGCCGGCTCTGCAGACCCCAAGGTGTACATGCCCAAGTTCGCCGACATGAACTACCAGGGTGTCACCACCAAGGTGGGCTTCGAGGCCGACGGTGAGCTGAAGAATCCGGCGATGACGCTGTACGTCTACAAGGACGGCAAGAAGGTTGCGTTGAACTAGTCCCCCCCGAAGCGCCTGCGGCGCTCCCCCCGGGGGGGCGGCCCCAGCGGCCCGGCGAAGCCGGTTCTGCGGCGCCCGCTGGACAGTGAAGAAGGGCGCCTTGGGCGCCCTTCTTCACTTCGGTCACACAGCCGGCACGCGCCCGAACAGCGTGCTCATGTCCGCCAACCGCTGTCCATGCCAGGCATGCACCTGGCTCCATTCGAAGCGCCACACCCACCAGCCTGACGGGCTGCCGGGCAAGTTCATGCGGCAATCACTGGGCAGCACCAGGATGTCCTGCATCGGGTGCACCACGGTGTCGGCCACCGACGCGGCAGCGGCACGCAGCAGGGCCCAGGCGATGTCGTGGCCGTCGGTGCCCAGGTAGGCGCGGGCGTGGTGGCATTCATGGTCGCTGGCACCTGCCCACCAGCCCACGCTGGTGTCGTTGTCGTGGGTGCCGGTGTAGACCACGCTGTGCTGCCGGTGGTTGTGCGGCAGGAACGGCTCACTGGCGTCACCGGCAAACGCAAATTGCAGGATCGCCATGCCGGGGAAGCCGGTGGCGGCCATCAGGTCCTTGACCGGCTGTGACAACACGCCCAGGTCTTCGGCGATCAGCGGCAGCGGGCCCAGCGCCTGCCGGATGGCGTCGAACAGCGCCACGCCCGGCCCGGGCCGCCAGCGGCCGTTGACGGCAGTGGGCTCGGTGGCAGGGATTTCCCAGTAATCGGCAAAGCCGCGGAAGTGGTCGATGCGCACAATGTCGACCAGCGCCAGCGTGTGCCGCAGCCGCTCAGTCCACCAGGCATAGCCCTCGGCAGCATGCGCCGGCCAGCGGTACAGCGGGTTGCCCCAGCGCTGGCCGGTGGCGGCAAAGTAGTCGGGCGGCACGCCGGCCACCACCGTGGGCCGGCCGCCGGCGTCGAGCTCGAACAAATCCTGCCGCGCCCAGACCTCGGCGCTCTGGTGGGCGATGAAGATCGGCGCATCGCCAATGATCTGGATGCCCTGGGCATGAGCATGGGCGCGCAGCACCGCCCATTGGCGGAAGAAGCACCACTGGCAGAAGGCCCAGAAGCCGATGCGCTGGGCATGCCGGCTGCGCGCTGCGGCCAGCGCCGCGGGTTGGCGTCGCGCCAGTTCAGTGGGCCAGGTGCACCAGTCGGCCCAGTCATGGGCTTCGCACAGCGCCATGAACAGCGTGCAGTCGTCCAGCCAGCTCGCTTGCGCGGCGTTGAAGGCATTGAAGTCGGCACGGTCGGCAGCGCTGGCGCCATCGGCAAATGCACTGGCGGCCTCGGCCAGTTTGGCCATGCGGTACGGCACCATGGTTGCAAAGTCAATGCGCTGGGGGTTGCCGGGCGCTGGCTTGGCCAGTGCATCGGCGGCCAGCCAGCCACGCTGTTGCAGTTCGGCCAGGTCGATCAGCAGCACATTGCCGGCAAATGCCGAGCTGCTCATGTACGGTGAATTGCCCGGGCCGATGCCGCCCAGCGGCAGCATTTGCCACAGGCGCTGGCCGGCGCTCTTGAGCCAGTCGATGAAGTGGTGCGCGGCGGGCCCGAAATCGCCGCTGCCGTGTGGGCCGGGCAGGGATGAGGGGTGCAGCAGCACGCCGCTGGCGCGTGGAAGTCGCGTGGAGGTCAGCATGGTGGTCAGGCGCTTGGGCGCGGTGAAGGGTGGGGCCAGGCCGGGCCGGCCAGCAGCAGCACGCTGCGTGCATGCAGCACGCAGTGGCCCGCCAGCGGCGCGCTGGGTGTCTGGCCGACGGCGTCGTCGCTGGTGTCCAGCAAGGGCAGCCAGGTACCGGGCGGCAACTGGAAATCACTGTCGGCAGGTTCGGCGTTGAACAGCAACAGCAGCGGTTGGTCGCCACGCCCAGGCGCGCCGATGAAGGCGCCCAAGACGCGGGACGCGGATTGGGTCCAGTCCCAATCGGTGAGCGCGCCGCCGCCCCGGCGCAGCCAGCTCAAATCATGCAGGCCACGCGCGTCGGCCAGGCCGGTGTACCAGCTGGGCCGCATCGGCAGCCACTGGCGGCGCAGCGCCAACAGGTCGACCACGGTCTCGCCCGTCTCTGCGACGTGGGCAACACCAACCACCGCTGCTTCGACCGCGTGGGGCTCGACGTCGGTGACCTCGGCC
>JANNMP010000554.1:0-5164 GCA_031398015.1 Burkholderiaceae bacterium | reverse complement strand
CACCTGCTTGCACAAGGTCGACGTCGTGGGGTCGGGCAGGGTTTGGCACGCGAGGCGCGGGCACCGTCCTGCGCATGCCGCGATCTGGCCCGTGTGTTCGCCTGCCAAGCCATGAACGACTCCACGGCCTCGGCCTTGCCGCCCGGCTGATCGAACCGCCGCGCCATTGCCGCAGGCGGTGCCGAGCGCCCGCCACAGTCCGCAGCGCCGGAGGTTCTGTTCCGAATCGCGGGAAGTTCTGTTTCTCAAGAGCAGACACCTCCGCGCCTCGCGTGCCAAGCCCTGCCCGGCCCCACAACCTCGGCCTTGCAGTCATCCCGCTGTGCACTGCCGGCCGGCGCCGGCCGCCGTGGCCTCGCCGCCTGCCAGGGCCGTCGGGGTTCCGTCAGGCGCAGTCCACACCTGAATCGCGCAAGGCCGAGGTTGTGGGGTCGGGCAGGGCTTGGCACGCGGGGCGCGGGGGCCGTCCTCGGCATGCGGCGATCTGCGCCGTGTGTTCGCGTGCCAAGTCCTGAACGACCCCACGGCCTCGGCCTTGCTGCTCGGCTGATCGCGTGCAGCGACCGGCCGCCAACGATTCCCCGTCGCCTCGGTGGGCAGAGCGCCACATTCCGAATCGCGGGAAGTTCTGTTTCCCAAGAGCCGGTTCAACAGCGAGCGGCTGTCGGGATTGGGCAAGGACTTTGAAAAGGCTTGGCAATCGGCCTGGCGGCGCAGCGCTGCTGACTCGAAGCAGCCGATGAAGCGGTGCTTGATGCGGTCACGCAGCGGCGCCCACAGCAGCTCATAGAACACCAGGCGCTCGGGTGCGCCGGGTGGCGCGGCGGCATCCACCCAGGCGGTGCGGCGCAGTTGCGACAGCGGCAGCGGCCCGGCCACAGCGTCGAATGGCTGGGCGCCGAACGCTGGGGTGACGGTGTAGCCGCGTGGCAGGTTGGGCTGCGCGGCGCCGGGGCTGGCGGCCACCCGGCGCAAGCCCAGCCGCTGCGCCAGTGCGTCCTGCATCGGCCTGGAGAAATTGGCCTCGTGGCTGATCATGCCGTGCAGCGCCAGCACCCGCACCGGCTGCTGCGGTGACGCCGCCAACGCCGCGCGCAAGCCGTCCACCCGCTTGAGCGTGCCGCTGCCGCTGCTGTAGTGCAGTGGCCTGATGTCGGCCGGCTGCACTGCCTGGTCGCTGGCGCAGGCCCCCAGGCCCGCCAGCGCCAGCAGGCATGTCAAACGCCAGATCGTCATCGCATCATCCGGTTGTTGGCTTGCCGGGCTTGTAGCGCATGGCCTGCTGCCGCCCAACCCCACGTTGTGCGATGCACAGCGCCGCTGCGTTGGCGCAGGCCATCTGCGGGGGAACCCTGCGCCGGGCAGGCCGGTGGCCTCCGTATGCTTGTGCGGTTGCGGGCGCCGCCCGCTGGCCTTTTGGAGACGCACCCATGTTCAAACCCTTGCTGCTGGCCGCCGTGCTGGCTGCCGTGGCCCACGCCCCTGCCGCGCTGGCCCAAGCCTTCCCCAGCAAACCCATCCGCCTGGTCGTCACGTTTCCGGCGGCTGGCGCGCCCGACATCCTGGCGCGGCTGTTTGCCGACAAAGCCCAGCTTGGCCAGCCGGTGGTGGTGGACAACGTGCCCGGTGCCGGCGGCAACATCGGCGCCGACAAGGTGGCCAAGTCGGCACCCGACGGCCACACGCTGGTGATGGGCACGGTGGGCACCCATTCGATCAACGGCGCGCTGTACCAGAAGATGCCCTACGACATGGTCAAGGATTTCGTGCCCGTGGCCCACGTGGCCAGCGCGCCCAACCTGCTGGTGGTCACCAACGACCTGCCGGTCAAGACGGTGGCCGAGCTGATCACCTACATGAAGGCCAACCCCAACAAGCTCAGCTTCGGCTCGCCGGGCATCGGCACATCGGTGCATGTGTCGGGTGAGCTGTTCAAGAGCTTGACCGGCACCAGCATGCAGCATGTGCCCTACAAGGGCCGGCAGTTCGCCATCCCTGACCTGGTGGGCGGCCAGATCCAGCTGATGTTCGACAACATGCCCTCGGCGCTGCCGATGGCCAAGGAGGGCAAGATCCGCGCGCTGGCGCAGACCACGGCCAAACGCTCACCGGCCGCGCCCGACGTGCCCACCGTGGCCGAGACCGTGCCCGGCTTCGAGGCCACCACCTGGTTTGCGGTGTTTGCCCCGGCCGGCACACCCAAGGACGTGGTGGCCAAGGTCAACGCCGAGATGCAGCGCGTGTTCAAGCTGCCCGATGTGGTGGACAAGCTCAAGGCCATCGGCCTGGAGCCGTGGATTTCAACGCCCGACGAGTTGGCCAAGTACCAGGCCGCCGAGATCACCAAGTGGGCCAAGGTGGTGAAGGAGTCGGGCGCCAAGGCCGAGTGAGCCGGGCCGCAGGGCGCGGTGCTCAGTCGGCCAGTGCCGACACCCGCGCCACGCGCTGGCTCCATTCGCGGTAGCCGCTGACGGCACCTGCCGCATCGCGCTCGAACACCAGCTCCGACCCCGGCGTGCCGTCGGCACGCTGGCGGCGAAAACGGTCGGGGCCGCTGGGCTTGAGCAGCTCCATCCCGCCAGCGGGGTCGGTGTTGGGCAGGGCCAGGATCGCCAGTTGGTGGCCCCAGGGCACGACCACCAACTCGCTCACCCAGGGCTGCGCCGCATAGCGGCCGGCGTAGTCGAGCAGGCGCGGTGCGTCGGGCCCGCTGGGCGCCACCGGCAGCTTCAAGCCCTTGCTCATCAACTGGCGCATCTGCCGCGCATAGGGCAGCACGCCGGCGCCGTCACCGGTATTCACCATGCTGACCAACGCCAGCTGCAGACCGGGCACCAGCACCAGGGCGCTGCGGTAGCCCGGGCACCAGCCGGCATGCGAGACCAGCGTCTGGCCAGCGTCGCGGCTGACCGCAAAGCCCAGGCCCCAGGTGTTGCCGCCGTCCGGGTCGGTCCACTGCACGCGCTGCATCTCGCGCAGTGTCGACACCTTCAACAGCTCGCGCCCGCCGCCTTGCAGCAGGCGCAACTGCCACATCGCAAAGCGCGCCAGGTCGTCCACCGTGCTGCTGTAGCCGGCGGCGGCCACCAGGGCCCGGGTGTCGAACGGCGCCACCGGTGGGCGTGTGCCATCGCGTAGGCGGGCGCCGAAGCCGGTGGCCAGGCGGTTGCCCACGCCCGTGCGCGGCAGCAGCGGCCGGGTGTCAGCCATCTGCAGCGGCACCAGCAACTGCTGGGCCACATGGTCTTCAAAGCGCTGGCCCGAGGTGGCAGCCACCAGCTCACCCAGCAGGACCAGCCCCAGGTTGCTGTACTGGTGGTGGCCGCCGGCACGCGCGAAGGTGGCCTGCGCGCGCAGGCGCTGCAGCAGCGTGGCGCGGTCTGGGAAGCTGAAGTCAGGCCCGGTCCAGTACGGCGCATCGGCCTCGCGCGGCAGGCCGGCGGCATGGCTGAGCAGCAGGCGCACCGAGATCGGCCCGCTGTCGGCATCGGTGCGCTGGATCGCCACCTCGGGCAGCAGCTTGCCGATGTCGTCGTCCAGCGAGAACTTGCCCTGCTCCCACAGCTGCATCACCGCGACGGCGGTGAACAGCTTGGAGATCGAGCAGATGCTGTAGATCGAATCGGCCGCGGCCGGCACCTGGCCCGCTGCGTCAATGTGGCCAAAGCCCTGGCGCCAGACCACTTGCTGGCCGACCACCACCGCTGCCGACACCGCCGGCACCTGGTCATAGGCACGCTGGGCTTCAAGCCAGATGCCGAGCAGGCGCAGCGCGTCGCGGTATTGCGTGCGGGCGGCTGTGGCGGCGGCGCTTGCTGCGGGCGCAGGTGCATCCGTCTGCGCCCACGCCGCTGGCGTGCCCAGGGCCAGGGCCAGCACGGCGCAGCAGGTCTTGCGGCGCCCATGGCGGATGAATGCAGGCATGTTGATGCTCCTCAGCTGTGGCCCAGCCGCACCGGCAGCGCCGTGAAGCCCCGAAACCGCACCCGCCTGTCGCGCACCGGCGGCCCATCGAGCGCCAGCTGCGGACAACGCCGTGCCAGCGCGGCCAGCGCGATGCGTGCTTCCAGCCGCGCCACGTTCAAGCCGGCACAGGCATGGGCGCCGTGGCCGAAGGCCAGGTGGTGGTTGGGCTTGCGCGCCAGGTCCAGCACGCCGGGCTGGTGGAACACGGCTGGGTCGTGGTTGGCCGCACCCACGCCCAAAGTGATGAAGTCGCCGGCCGGCAGCGTGACATCACCCAGGCTGAGCGGCGCATCGAGCTGGCGGTTGTTCAACTGCAGCGGGCTGTCAAAGCGCAGCAGCTCTTCGACCGCGCTGTTGACCAGGCCCGGCTCGGCCAGCAGGCGTAACCAGGCCTGGCGTTGGCCCAGCAGCGCAAACACGCCGTTGCCGATCAGGTTGGTGGTGGTCTCATGGCCGGCATTGAGCAAGAAGATGCAGTTGTGCAGCAGCTCGGCCTCGCTGAGGCGCTCACCGTCGGCCTCACCCTGGATCAGCCGGGTCAGCACGTCGGCCTGCGGGTCACCCAGGTGGGCGCGGCGCTGCGCCACCAGGCCACGCAACTGGTCGCAGAAATCAAGCACCGCCGCATGGCCACGCGCCAGCACAGCGGCCGACGGCGCCGGCTCCAGCGCCGACAGGATGGCCAGTGACCAGGCGCGCAGTGGCGGGCGCTCGCTGGCCGGCACATCCAGCAGGTTGCCGATCACCTCGATGGGGATCTCGGCGGCAAAGTGGGCGATCAGGTCAGGCGCCGGTTGCTCGGCCAGGCGGTCCAGCAGGCGCTCGACCAAGGCCGCCACGCTGTCTTCCATGCGCGTGATGGCGCGCTGGTTCAGCGCCCCCAGCAGCAGCCGGCGCACGCGGGTGTGCAGCGGCGCGTCGTTGAACACCAGGCTGGTGGTGTGGTGTTCGTACAGCGGCGTGCCGGGGCCGAACTTGGGCGCAAATTCACGCCGCTTGTCTGATTTGGCCTGCGGCGCGCGGTACACCGCTGCCACGTCGGCATGGCGCGTCAGCAGCCACTGGCCCGGCGCCAGCGCGTGCACCGGGCTGTGCTGGCGCAGCGCAGCGTAAAACGGGTAGGGGTCGTCGATGAAGCCCGGCGGCGGTGCCGCCAGGCTGAAACCCCGCGCAAGGCCGGCGTCGTCCATGCGGCCAT
>JANNMP010000451.1:0-3563 GCA_031398015.1 Burkholderiaceae bacterium | reverse complement strand
CACGCCCCAGTTCAGCGCCGCTTCGTCCAGTGACAGCACCACCGAGCCATTGATCTGGTCACGCTCTTCGAACGTCTTGCCCAGCTCCATGCGGCCGATCACGCTGCGCAACGTGGTTTGCGCCAGCTGGGTGATGGCCACGATGTAGTTGCTGCTGCCGTAGCTGGCGCGCATCGGGTCGGTGACTTGAAAGTACAGGATGCCGTCAACCGTGAGCTGGGTGTTGTCCTTGGTGATGCACACCTGGCTGGGCACGTCCAGCGGTATCTCTTTGAGCGAATGTTTGTAGGCCACCCGGTCGACAAACGGCACCAGCACGTTGAGCCCGGGGGTGAGCGTGGCGTGGTACTTGCCCAGCCGCTCCACCACCCAGGCGTTTTGCTGCGGCACCACCTTCAATGACCGGACGATGAAGATGATGGCGATGACCAGGCCGATGCTGACGATGTATTCCATGGTGTTGGTGTGTCCCTGGTTCAGTGGGCTGCGCGTTCGAGCAGCAGGCGGTTGCCTTCGACGGCGCGGATCACATGGGCGCCGGGCTGCGGTTGGCCGCTGCCCACGTGGCGTGCGTCCCAGGCGCTGCCGCGGTAGCTGATGCGGGCGCTGCCATCAGCCTGCCACTGTGCCACCTGCACCGTGCCACCCACGTCGAGGTTGACATCGGGGTTGGTGGCAGCGGGCAGGGCCTTGGGTTGGCGGCTTCGGCGCTGGTGCCAGACCGCCACCGCACCGCCGCCCAGCAGCGCCGCCGTGGCAATCTGGCCGGTGAGTGCCAGGCCTGCATGCGCGGCCAGCGCACCGGCGGCGGCGCCCAGGGCCAGCATCAGCAAGTAGAACGTGCCGGTGGCCAGCTCGGCCGCCACCAGCACACCCGCTGCCAGCCACCAGCCGGTGGATTGACTCCAGTCCATGGCCTTCTCCAATCAGCCCCGGGGGTTTGCCAGGGCAACGGGGCAGTGTAGTCACCGCAGCGGCCGGGGGCCTGGCTGTGTGGCCTGGATGTCGTGCCCCTCTGCCGTGTCCCTCTACACTGCGCGGCTTGCCCGGCGCGGCCCGGCACCAGGAGCCACCCAGCATGCTTCGATTCCGCTTTCCGATCGTCATCATCGATGAGGACTACCGCTCCGAGAACAGCTCGGGTCTGGGCATCCGGGCGCTGGCCGACGCCATCCAGAAAGAAGGCTTCGAGGTGCTGGGTGTCACCAGCTATGGTGACTTGAGCAGCTTTGCCCAGCAGCAGAGCCGGGCCTCGGCCTTCATCTTGAGCATCGACGATGAAGAGTTCAGCCCTGGCCCCGAGATCGACCCGGCGGTGCTGAACCTGCGCAAGTTCATCGAGGAAATCCGCTTCAAGAACAGCGACATCCCGATCTACCTGTACGGCGAGACGCGCACCAGCCAGCACCTGCCCAATGATGTGCTGCGTGAGCTGCATGGCTTCATCCACATGTTCGAGGACACGCCCGAGTTCGTGGCCCGCCACATCATCCGTGAGGCCAAGAGCTACCTGGACGGCGTGGCGCCGCCGTTCTTCAAGGCACTGGTGGATTACGCGCAGGATGGCAGCTACAGCTGGCATTGCCCCGGCCATTCGGGTGGCGTGGCGTTCCTGAAGAGCCCGGTGGGCCAGATGTTCCACCAGTTCTTCGGCGAGAACATGCTGCGCGCCGATGTCTGCAACGCGGTGGATGAGCTGGGCCAGCTGCTGGACCACACCGGCCCGGTGTTTGCCAGCGAGAAGAACGCGGCGCGCATCTTCAATGCCGACCACTGCTTCTTCGTGACCAATGGCACCAGCACCAGCAACAAGATGGTGTGGCACCACACGGTGGCGCCGGGCGATGTGGTGGTGGTTGACCGCAACTGCCACAAGAGCATCCTGCACAGCATCATCATGACCGGCGCGGTGCCGGTCTTCATGACGCCCACGCGCAACCATTACGGCATCATCGGCCCGATCCCGCAGAGTGAATTCACCCGCGAGGCCATCCAGCGCAAGATTGCCGCCAACCCGTTGTTGAAGGGTGTGGATGCGAAGACCGTGCGGCCGCGCGTGATGACGCTGACGCAGAGCACCTACGACGGTGTGCTCTACAACACCGAGACCATCAAAGGCATGGTCGATGGCTGGATCGACAACCTGCACTTCGACGAAGCCTGGTTGCCGCACGCCGCGTTCCACAAGTTCTACGGCACGTTCCACGCGATGGGCAAGAACCGGGTGCGGCCCAAGCAGGCGATGGTGTACGCCACGCAGAGCACGCACAAGCTGCTGGCGGGCTTGAGCCAGGCCAGCCAGGTGCTGGTGCAAGACTCACAGACGGTGAAGCTGGACCGCCATCTGTTCAACGAGGCTTATCTGATGCACACCAGCACCAGCCCGCAGTACGCCATCATCGCCAGCTGCGATGTGGCCGCCGCGATGATGGAGCCACCCGGCGGCACCGCGCTGGTTGAAGAAAGCTTGCACGAGGCGATGGCCTTCCGCCGCGCGATGCGCAAGGTCGATGACGATTTCGGGCTCGACTGGTGGTTCAAGGTCTGGGGCCCAGATGAGTTGGTGGCCGACGGCATCGGCCGCGCCGACGCCTGGATGCTGAAGGCGCGTGGCAAGTGGCACGGCTTTGGCAACATGGCCCCGGGCTTCAACATGCTCGACCCGATCAAGTGCACGCTGATCACGCCGGGCATGGACATCGCGGGCAAGTTTGCCAAGACCGGCATCCCGGCGGGCGTGGTCACCAAGTTTCTGGCCGAGCATGGTGTGGTGGTGGAGAAGACCGGGCTGTACTCGTTCTTCATCCTGTTCACCATCGGCATCACCAAGGGCCGCTGGAACACGCTGCTGACCGCGCTGCAGCAGTTCAAGGACGACTATGACCGCAATGCGCCAATGTGGCGCATCCTGCCCGAGTTCTGCCAGACCCAGCCGGCCTACGAGAAGATGGGCCTGCGTGACCTGTGCCAGACCATGCACGAGGCTTATGCCTTGGGCGACATCGCCCGGCTGACCACCGACATGTACCTGTCTGACCTGCAGCCGGCGATGAAGCCCAGTGACGCCTTTGCCCACATCGCCCGGCGCGAGACCGAGCGGGTGGACATTGACGCACTGGAAGGCCGCATCACCACCGCGCTGTTGACGCCTTACCCGCCGGGCATCCCGCTGCTGATCCCGGGTGAACGCTTCAACCGCAAGATCGTGCAGTACCTGAAGTTCACCCGTGAGTTCAACGCCCGCTTCCCCGGCTTTGCCACCGACGTGCATGGCCTGGTGGAAGACGAGGGTGGGGTTGAAGGCAGGTACTACGTGGACTGCGTGCGCTGATGCCGCTTACGGTGCCCTGGGCGGCGCCAAGCCCACGCCGCCGTACACCGCGTCCCAGTTGAGCTGGGCGTCGATGCCGGGCAGGGGCAGGGTGGTGCCGGGAGCCCAGGGCTGCAGCGCTGACCAGGGTGCGTCGTCGTTGCTGCGCTGACAGGCCCAAGCGGCTTCCTCGATGCTGGAAATCAGCACGATGTGGCGCAGCCCTGCCAGGCGCTGGTAGGCCAGCAGCTTG
>JANNMP010000440.1:0-8030 GCA_031398015.1 Burkholderiaceae bacterium | reverse complement strand
TTGGTGGTGGTGGTGGCGCTGACCGGGTTGCCCAGGTCGTCGGTGCCGCTCAGTGTGATGGTGACACCGGCAATCGCCGGCTCGGCGTTGCGCACGCCGTCGTTGCCGATGTCTTCGTAGACATAGCCACTCAGCTTGGCCGGCAGCACTTCACCGAAGTTGTTGTTGACGCTGGACTGGTTCGCGCCCAGCACGATGTTGCTGATCACTTCGTTGGTGGCCACGCTGCCAGGCGTGCTGCCGGCCGTGTCCTTGCCGTCGAGCTTGCCCGCCGGCTGGGTGCTCTCGGTGACGGTGTAGTTGCCGGCGCGCAAACCGGTGAAGCTGTAGCTGCCGTCGCCCTGCGTCAGCTGGCTGAGCGTCACCGATTGGCCCAGGTCGTTGATGCCGGTCAGCGTGACAGTGACGCCGCCGATGCCGGGTTCGCCGCCATCCTTGACGCCGTCGTTGTTGTCGTCGCAGTACACAAAACCGCTGACCGAAGCGGTGGCGCGCTGCACCACGCCGGCATCGATCGTCTGATTTGATTGGCCATAGGCCAGCGTCACCACCTGGCTCAAGCCGGTCAGCACATTGGCGTCGCTGTCGACGGCGTCGCTGCCGTTGCCGTTGGCATCCTGCACCGTGAAATTGAAGGCTGGCGCGATGAACTTGACTTGGTAATCACCCGCTTTGAGTCCGGCGAACTGGTAGTAACCCTGCTCCACCGCAGCGGTGCTGAAGTCGTCGCCGGTGACCGTGCTGGCAATGAAGTTGCCATTGCCGTCGTACAGCTCGACCACCAGGCTGTTGATGCCAGCTTCGCCGGCGTCTTGCACGCCGTCGGCGTCGGTGTCGCCCCAGACAAAGTTGCCCAGCTTGGCGTTCTGCAGCTGGATGATCAGTGGCTGGGTGTTGCCGGCCGGGTCGACGATGGTGGAGAAAAACGCGTCGGTCGGCACCACGCGGTTGCCGCTGGCCACCGCCGCCTGCGCCGAACTGACGAGGAAGTTGATATCGGCAGAATTGACAACATTGCGGAAATTGTCAGTCAAGAACTGCTGCGGCGTGGCGGCAATGGATGCGTCACTGAAATTCAGCAGCTTCCAGATGGCGGTTTGTACTTCGCCATAGTTGTACTGGCCGCCAAACTTGGGGTCAGAGGTGAAGTTCTGTGCCAGCAACCAATTGATCTGGTCAACAGCGGCCTGGCTCAGATTGTTGAAACCGATCGGCACATACGACGCCGATGAATTGCCGGCGTAATTCTCGGCACTGTAATTCGTGACCAACTGGATGCCGGCCTGCGGGTTCAGGCAATAACCGTCGTACACACCATTGGGCAAGCCCGGGTCGCTGCTGCCGGTGATCGTCACGTCGAAATAGCTGGGCGCGCCCAAGTCGGGCTGCTGGCCAAAAGCGGTGCCCTCCGGGTTGGTCGCTGACGACGCAATGCGAATGGTGAAAGTACTCATGGTCTGATGCCTCAATTGACTGAATTCGGGTAATGGATGGGTGCGGCGCGCAACGGGTGGCAAGCGCTGCTGGTCGCCGCTTGCAACCCCGCAACAGCCCGGCGCCTGCAGCGCGCCTGGGTGTCCGGTGACACATTCGGCCAGCGTTTCGCGGCTGCCTCGTTGTCTTGGCGGACTGCAATCAAGTTGCAGTCAAGACAAAACCGACGGGGTGAAGCGCCAAACTGCCGCCAACGCTGGCCCATACTCTGGCTCACACCCTGGCGCACAGCGCTTTGCGATACCGGTGGCGTGCAGGTCGTCCCGCCACGTCTGCCCACACAAACGACAAAGGGCAACCCCGCGCACGCGGTTGCCCCGGGGTGACCAAGTGACACGCTGTGACCAACGCCCACCCGCACCCCGCACACCATCACTTCCTTTTGCGGGCGACCAGCGCGACACCGACGATGGCCACAGCCACCAAGGCCAGGGAGCCGGGCTCTGGCACATCACAGACCTGGCCAGGAACGCAGATCGCAGCAAAGGCCGCGCTGCTGGTGGCAGCAAAGGCGGCCGCGACCGTGCTGAGGAAAGTGCCGATTGACTTCATAGAGACTCCAACGAACGGGTTGAGGAGGGATTCAGATTTCGCTTAATTTGCGAACGTGCCGTTGTTCACAACTTTGCATGAACAACAGTTTTTAGCAATTCTGATGCCATGCGTGACATCCACTTACAGATCAAGCACTTGCGCCGTGTGCGGGTGAATGGCCGGTATCGGCTGTCAAGAAAGCCGACAAGGGCAGCGCCAGGGCCGGCAGCAAACGCGCCATGCACATGCCGAAAAGGCAAGCCAACAACCGCGCGGACATTTGATTTTTTTCGCGGGCTGCCCGCCCGGCGCACTGCCGCCAGCAGCCGCCAGCAGCCGCCCTGATGCCTGCTAACACAGCCGTGGAGCGGCCAACAGCGGGGCCGGGCGTCCTGCCTTGGCCAGCGGTGCCGGCCAGCGGTGGGCGACGGCGGGCCGCATAGAATCTGGCGATGGCCGCCACTTTCCACCGCACGGCAGGCGTGCACGCCGCAACCCGACGCCAGACCACGCGCGACCGAATTCAGCGCTCGTCCATCTGACTCAGGCCTTGGCGCCTGCGGTGCCACCGCAGCAGCGCCCTCTTCAGCGGCCCGCCGCGGCTGCCACCACTGCCTTGATGAGCGCGCCGGCCACCCCGGCGTGACGCTGCCATGACCCAATCCCAGCAACGCCCCGCGCAAGACCCCAAGAACCCGGCCGCCGTGGACCACCGCGCCACGCTGAATCTGCCTGACACACCGTTCCCGATGCGCGGTGACCTGCCCAAGCGCGAGCCGGGCTGGGTCAAGCAGTGGGACGAAGAAGGCCTGTACCGCCAGCTGCGCCTGGCCCGCGCGGGCGCGCCGCTGTTCATCCTGCACGACGGCCCGCCTTACGCCAACGGCCAGATCCACATGGGCCATGCCGTCAACAAGGTGTTGAAAGACATGATCGTCAAGGCCCGCCAGCTGGCTGGGTTTGACGCGCAATATGTGCCTGGCTGGGATTGCCACGGCCTGCCGATCGAAAACGCGATCGAGAAAAAACACGGCCGGCAACTCAGCCGCGACGACATGCAGGCCAAGAGCCGGGCCTATGCCAGCGAGCAGATCGCCCTGCAGATGGGCGACTTCAAACGCCTGGGCGTGCTGGGTGACTGGGGCCGGCCGTACCGCACGATGGACTTTGCCAACGAGGCCGGTGAGATCCGCGCCTTCAAGCGGGTGGTCGAGCGCGGCTTTGTTTACCGGGGATTGAAACCGGTGTACTGGTGCTTTGATTGCGGCAGCTCGCTGGCCGAGTTCGAGATCGAATACGCCGACAAGACCAGCCAGACGGTGGACGTGGCATTTGAATGTGCCGAGCCAGCCAAGCTGGCCGCTGCCTTTGGCCTGGCCGCGCTGGACAAACCAGCGTTTGCGGTGATCTGGACCACCACCGCCTGGACCATCCCCGCCAACCAGGCGTTGAACCTGAACCCGTTGCTCGACTACGCCCTGGTCGACACCCAGCGTGGCCTGATGCTGACCGCCGCCAGCCTGGTGCAGGCATGCCTGGCGCGCTGGGGCCTGGCCGGCACGGTGCTGGCCACCACGCTGGGCGACAAGCTCGGCGGGCTGAACTTCCACCACCCGCTGGCCCAAGCCCACCCCGGTTATGACCGGTTGAGCCCCGTGTATCTGGCCGACTACGCCACCGCCGATGACGGCACCGGCATCGTGCACAGCGCGCCGGCCTACGGCGTGGACGACTTCAACAGCTGCACCGCGCACGGCCTGGCCACCGATGACATCTTGAACCCGGTGCAGGGCAACGGCAGCTACGCCGCTGACTTTGCGCTGTTCGGCGGCCTGAACATCTGGAAGGCCGTGCCGTTGATCATCGATGCGCTGCGCGGCGCGCACCGCCTGCTGGCCACCGCCACCATCGGCCACAGCTACCCACACTGCTGGCGCCACAAGACGCCGGTGATCTACCGCGCTGCGGCGCAGTGGTTTGTGCGCATGGACGAGGCCAGCGCGTCAACCGCAGGCGTGTTCACCAAGGACAAGGCCCCGCTCACCCTGCGCCAGATGGCACTGGCCGCGATCGAGCAGACCAACTTCTTCCCGCAGAACGGCCAGGCCCGGTTGCGCGACATGATTGCCGGCCGGCCCGACTGGTGCATCAGCCGCCAGCGCAGCTGGGGCGTGCCGCTGCCGTTCTTCCTGCACAAGGACACGGGCGAGCTGCACCCCGACACCATGGCCATCCTGGACAAGGCGGCGGCCATCGTCGAAGCCGGTGGCGTCGAAGCCTGGAGCCGGGCCACGGCCGAACAAATCCTGGGTGCAGCCGATGCCCAGCACTACAGCAAGAGCAGCGACATCCTGGAGGTGTGGTTCGACTCGGGCAGCACCTTCATGCATGTGCTGCGTGGCACCCATGCCGACAGCGGCTTGGGCGATGGCAGCGCGCCGGGCCACCACGACAACGGCCCCGAGGCCGACCTGTACCTGGAGGGCCATGACCAGCACCGTGGCTGGTTCCACAGCGCGCTGCTGCTGTCGTGTGCCATCCACGGCCAGGCGCCCTACCGCAGCCTGCTGACCCATGGTTTCACCGTGGACAACCAGGGCCGCAAGATGAGCAAGAGCCTGAACAACGGCATCGAGCCGCAGGTGATCAACCAGAAGCTGGGCGCCGAGATCATCCGCCTGTGGGTGGCGGCCAGTGACTATTCAGGCGACATCGCCGGTGACGACAAGATCCTGGCGCGGGTGGTCGATGGCTACCGCCGCATCCGCAACACGCTGCGCTTTCTGCTGGCCAATGTGAGCGATTTCAATGTCGCCACTGACAGCGTGGGCGCCGATGACCTGCTGGAGATCGACCGCTTTGCGCTGGCGCGCGCCCGCGCGCTGCAAGACGAGATCCTGGCGCACTACCAGGTGTTTGAATTCCACCCGGTGGTGGCCAAGCTGCAGGTGTATTGCAGTGAAGACCTGGGCGCCTTCTACCTGGATGTGCTGAAGGACAGGCTCTACACCACCGCAGCCAACAGCAAGGCGCGGCGCAGCGCGCAAACCGCGTTGTGGCACATCACCCAGGCCATGCTGCGCTGGATGGCGCCGTTCCTGAGCTTCACCGCTGAAGAAGCTTGGGGCGTGGCCGCGCCCGGCCGGGGCTCGATCTTCAAAGAGACTTATTGGCCTCTTGCCACGCCCGACGCCGCGCTGCTGGCCAAGTGGGCTGCCGTGCGGGTGGTGCGCGAGACGGTGAACAAGGCCATTGAAGACCTGCGCAGCAGCGGTGGCCTGGGGTCGTCGCTGCAGGCCAATGTGGCCGTGACCGCGCCGCCCGAAACCCACGCCCTGCTGGCCAGCCTGGGCGCCGACCTGAAGTACGTGTTCATCACCTCGGCCGTGCGCTTGTTGCCGGGTGAGGCGTTGGCAGTCAGCGTGGCCGCCGCCACAGCGCCCAAATGTGAGCGCTGCTGGCATTACCGTGACGACGTGGATGCGGTGGCCGCCCACCCCGGCATCTGCGGGCGCTGCATCAGCAACCTGCATGGCACGGGCGAGGTGCGCAGCGTGGCCTGATGGCAGCGCGGCCGGCGTCATCACCAAGGTGACGTTGGCCGCTGCGGCCCGTCCGTAGCATGGGCCGCACCATGTTCCAGAAAATCCTGATCGCCAACCGTGGCGAAATTGCGGTGCGCATCGTGCGCGCCGCGCAAGACCTGGGCGTGCGCTGCGTCGCGGTCTTTGCGCATGACGACGCCGGTGCCATGCACACCACGCTGGCCGATGAGGCGGTGGCGCTGCAAGCCACCGGCCCAGCGGCCTACCTCGACATCGCAATGCTGCTGGCCGCAGCGCGCAGCACCGGCTGCGACGCGGTGCACCCCGGCTACGGTTTTCTGAGCGAGCGCGCCGATTTTGCGCAAGCCTGTGCAGATGCGGGCCTGGTCTTCATCGGCCCGAGCACAGCGCAACTGGCACTGTTCGGTGACAAGGCCCGGGCCCGCGCGCTGGCGGCCGAGCATGGCGTGCCGCTGCTGCCCGGCACCGGCGCGGCCACGCTGGCGCAGGTGATGGCCTTCTTTGCCGAGCAGCGCGCACACAGCCCGGCCTGCGGCGTGATGCTCAAGGCCGTGGCTGGCGGCGGCGGCCGCGGCATGCGCGCCGTCACTGAAGCGGCCGCCCTGCCCGAGGCCTACAGCCGCTGTGCCGCCGAGGCCCAGGCCGCCTTCGGCGACGGCGCGGTGTATGCCGAGCGGCTGATCCAGCGCGCCCGCCACCTGGAGGTGCAGGTGCTGGGTGACGGCCGCCAGGTGATGTGTCTGGGCGAGCGTGAATGCACGTTGCAGCGGCGCTTTCAAAAGCTGGTGGAAATTGCCCCCAGCCCGGGCCTGGCGCCGGTGCTGCGCCAGCAGCTGATCGACGCCGCGTTGCAACTGGCGCGCGCCAGCGGCTACAGCGGCCTGGGCACCTTCGAGTTTCTGGTCGATGACAGCAGCGCTGATTTGCCGTTTGTCTTCATTGAAGCCAACCCGCGGCTGCAGGTGGAACACACCGTCACCGAGGCGGTCACCGGTGTCGACCTGGTGGCCGCGCAGTTCGGTGTGGCCGCCGGCCGCACGCTGGCCGCGCTGGGGCTGGACGCCGCCCACCCACCGCCGGCGCGCGGTGTCGCCATCCAGTGGCGCATCAATGCCGAGACGCTGGACGACAGCGGCCAGGCGCGGCCGGCAACGGGCCAGATCACGCAATGTGATTGGGCCCAGGGCCCGGGCTTGCGGGTGGACAGCCATGCCCGCGCCGGGCTCACGCCGTCACCGCACTACGACAGCCTGCTGGCCAAGCTGGTGGTGCACCACGGTGGCAGTTATGCCCAGGCGTTGCGCCGGTCACAGCACGCGCTGGCTGAATGCCGGCTGGCCGGCCTGGCCAGCAACCTGCCGCTGCTGCGCGCACTGGCAGCGCACGGCGATGTGGCCCACCACCGCATCCACACGCGCTGGCTCGAGGACACCTGGCCCACATTGCAGCCACAGTTGGCAGCGTTTGCCGATGCGGCGCCGCATCCTGCCTTGCACAGCGCTGGCGCGCTGGCAGCAGCCAACGTTGACGCCAACGCAGCCGTGCCTGACGGCCACATCGGGCTGCGCGCGCCAATGGCCGGCCGGGTGGTGCAGTTCAACGCCACTGTGGGCAGCACCCTGGCCGCCGGTGCCGAGGCGCTGGTGCTGGAAGCCATGAAGATGCAGCACGGCCTGGCTGCGCCCGCCGCAGGCCAGGTGGCGCAGCTGTGTGTGGCCGCAGGGGATTTCGTTGCCGAGGGCCAGTTGCTGCTGGTGCTGGCGGCGGTGGACGCCACATTGGCGCCCAGCGCCGATGCGGCGGTGTTGCACCCCGACCACATCCGCCCTGACCTGCAGCGTGTGCGCGAGCGTGACGCGCTGCTGCAAGACAGCGCCCGCCCACAGGCGGTGGCCAAGCGCCATGCTGCCGGTGGCCGCACCGCACGCGAGAACATCACTGACCTGGTGGATGCCGGCAGCTTCATTGAATACGGCGGCTATGCCATTGCCGCGCAAAGACAGCGCCGCACGCTCGACGACCTGGTGCGCAACACGCCGGCTGACGGCATGGTCACCGGCATCGGCGCGGTCAATGGCGCAGCCTTCGGGCCCGAGCGTTGCCGCACCGCCGTGATGGCCTATGACTACACCGTGCTGGCCGGCACCCAAGGCTGGCGCAACCACCACAAGAAAGACCGGCTGCTGGGCCTGGCCCACCAATGGCATTTGCCGATGGTGCTGTTTGCCGAAGGCGGCGGCGGCCGGCCGGGTGATGTCGACATGCCGATCGTGGCGGGGCTGAACAACCACACCTTCAGCCAGTTTGCCGGCCTGTCGGGCAAGGTGCCGGTGGTGGGCGTGGTGCATGGCCGCTGTTTTGCCGGCAATGCCGCGCTGCTGGGCTGTGCCGACGTGATCATCAGCACCCGCGCGGCCAACATCGGCCTGGGCGGGC
>JANNMP010000621.1:0-4635 GCA_031398015.1 Burkholderiaceae bacterium | reverse complement strand
CCTGGTTGATGCTGTTGAGCGGCCTGGCGGCGCTGGGCATGCGCAGCCGCCGCCGTCGGCAGCAAGCCTGAGGCAAAGCGCCGCAGCGCGTTCAGCGCTGCAGCATGGCCTGGGCCTGCAGCACTGCCCGGTTGACCGGGTTGCGCTGCAGGAAGCTGCTGCGGTAGAGCGCTGGCGCGCGGGCGCTGGCGCGGCCGATCCAGTCAGCGGCGGTGGCCACCAGTGCGGCCGCACGGTCAGGCGCGGCCTGGGCAAGCGCCTGGCTGGCCAGCCACCAAAGGCCCGGCGCGTAGGTGCCAGGTGGTGGGCCATGCTCTGCGCACTGCGCCAACAGGGCGTCAGCGGCGCCAGCGGCAGCGGCCAGATCGCCCGCGTTGACAAGCAACTGCAGGCGCAGCCGAAGCGCACTGACGGTGGCCAGCAGGTTCTCTTGCGCCCGCGCATCGGCGGCGATGCCTGCCAGTTGCGCAGCGCCGGCCTGCGGCGCGGCGTGCAGCGCCCGCTCCATCGCCAGCGCCTGGCGGAACAGGCCGCTGCGGTTGCCGCCACGGGTGATCAAGGCATCGGCGGCATCGATCAGGCGCTGCGGCTGCGGCGCCAGCACGGTGGCGCCGAACTCGCGCGCCAGGCGCACGCGGGTGATCAGCCTGGCCGCACGCATCACCTCGGCCATGCTGTCGCCAAGCGGTGCCAGCAAGCGCTGCGCCAGATCGACGCGGCCCAGCCAGACATAGGCAACAGCCAGGTCATGCTCGGCATTGGCCGCCCACACGGCCAGGCCGGCGTCGCGCAGCTCAGCGCCCAGGCGCTCGGCGCGCGCCAGATAGGCATCGAACCAGCCCATGTCGCGCCAGTTGCCTGCCAGGTTCATTTCATCGACCAGCAGGCCCGCGCCGTCGACGCCGGCACGCCGGCTGAAAACCATGCTGCGCTCGACCAGGGCGCTGCTGTCGGCCAGCCGGCCCAGGTACATCAGCGCGACAGCCTTGTTGCTGCAGGCGTCGGCAGCGGGCAGCCAGCGCTGCTGCGCCTGGGCCTCGCTGATCACCTGGTCATAGGCCAGCAGCGACTGCTGGCGCAGGTCGGCATGCTCCAGCAGCAGGGCCCGGTCGCACAACCAGTACAGCCGGTCTTCGGGTGCCAGGCGGGCCAGCGCGGGCGGTGCGTCAGGCATCAGCGCCAGCGCTTCGGGCAGGCGGTCCAGGCGCATCAGCGCCTTGGCGGCGCGCTGGGCTGCCATCAGCGACGTGGCCGGGTCGCCGATGCGATCGGCCAGTGCCATGGCCTGCTGCGCGCAGGCCAGGCCCTCGTCGCTTTGCTGCTGCTCGGCCAAGACATGGGCCATCACCTGCAGCCATGACATGCGCTGCCGGTCGTCCAGCACATGGGCTTGCAGTGCGCGCAGGCGGGCCAGCGCGGCCTGTGGTTCATAGCTGCGCAGCAGGGCCTGGGCCCAACGCAGGCCCAGGTCGGTGTGCAGCCTGGTCAGCGGGGCGGCTGCTTGCGGTGCTGGGTTTGCGGTGGGGTCTGGGCTGGTGTGCGACTCCAGGCACGACACCGCAGCTTGCAGCGCAGCAATCTCTTCTGCGGTGGCCGAGCGCCGGTTGGCTGCGGCAGCCGCCGCATCCCAGGCCTGGGCAGCTTGCAGCCAGTCATGTGCTGCCTGGTTGTGCCGCGCCAGCACTGCCGGTGCCGCACCGGCGGCTGCCAGTGCGCGCGCCAGCGCACGGTGGGTGGCGCGCGCCAGGCCGCTGTCCAGGTCTTGCAGCGCGGCCAGGCGCACCAGGTCATGCGCGGGCTCGGCATCGCGCAGCAACTGCGCGGCCTCCAGTTCTGCCCAGGCGTCGGCAATGGCCAGCGCCGGCTGCTGCAGCACGGCCGCAGCAAGCTCGGCGTTGAAATCGCTGCCGGCCAGCGCCGCCAGGCGCAGCAGTTGGCGTGCCTGGGTGCCCAGCAGGCGAATGCGCTGGGCGATCAGTGTCACCGCCGCTCGCGGCGCTGGCAGATCAACCGCATGCGGCGCCGTAGGATTGACCGCTTGCGGCCCGGGCAGCTCAGCCGCTTGCGGCACAGGCAGGCCAGCCGCAGGCTGCGCCAGCATGGCCGCCAGCGTTTGCAGCAGGAACAGCGGGTTGCCGCCGGTGGCCTGGGCCAGGCGCGGCGCCAGGCTGTCGGCTTGCAGGCCTGGCAGTTGCAACACATCCAGCAGCGCTTGCACATCGGCCAGGGCCAACTGTGGCAGTGGCAGCGCCAGCCAGCCTGCGTCGGCCAGGCGCTGCTGCCAGGCCGGCGCCGCCGCTGCCAATGCCGCCGGGCGCGCCGCCATCAACCAGCGCAGGCCGGGCAGCGCCGGGTCGCCCACCAGCGGCGCCAGCAAGTCCAGCGATGGCGGGTCGGCAAAGTGCAGATCGTCCAGCACCAGGGCAGCCAGCGCCGGCCCGGCGGTGGCGCCCGGCCCGGGCAGCGCAACCGTCCAGGCCCGCAACGCCTCGCGCAATGCGCGCTGCAGGCGCAGTGCACTGAACGGTTCGGCGCTGGCGGCCGGCTGGAGGCCAGGCACCAGGCGCGACAGCTCGGCGCCCACCCAGGGCAGCGCAGGCATGCCCAGGTGGCGGGCCAGGCGTTCGATCAAGCGGGCCAGCAACGCGTATGGCAGGTCGGCGTCACCAGGCCGGGCTGCCAACTGATGCCAGCCGCCCTGCACGCCACCACGCGCGGCGGCGATGTCAGCCAGCAGCCGGGTCTTGCCGATGCCGGCCTCGCCCGTCAGCAGCACCGGGCGCGCCACGGCCAGTGCAGCGGCCACATCACGCCAGGCGGCATCGCGGCCCACCAGCTGCGGTGGCCGCATCAGCATGGCATTGGCCTGTGCCGTGGCCACCGCTGGCGGCAAGCGGGCGCTGCGCACGGTGTGCACCAGGGCTTCGGTGGCTGGCGACGGCGCCAGGCCCAGGCCGGTGGCCAGCGCACGCCGGCAATCGGCATAGGCTTGCAGCGCCGCAGCGTCGTCGCCCAGCTGGTAATGCAGAAGGATCAGCCGCCGGTGGGCAGCGACGTATTTGTGGACGTCATGCACCAGGCGCTGCGCCAGCCGCAGCGCCAGCGCGCTGTCGCGGTCGGCCTCGGCACGCTCGACCAGGTGTTGCAGCAGGCCGGCACGGCGGCGCCGCCAGGCCAGGCGCCACTGGCCCACCAGGCCGGCCAGCGCGTCCAGCGCGCCGAGGTCCACGCTGTCCAACAGCTCACCCTGCAGGCTGTCGGGGTCAGCGGCCAGTGTGGCCTGCAGCGCTGCGTCGTCAGCCGCCAACTCGTGCCGCACCTGCGGCAGCAGCGCCAGCACCGGGTCACCCGCCAGCACGTCGGTGGCCGCCAAACGCTTGAGCTGGTGCACCCGCTGGCGCAAGCTGCGCGCGGCATCGGCGCCGGCGCTGTCGGGCCACAGCAAGGCGGCAATGCGCTGGCGCGGCAGCGGGCCTTGCATGGCCAGCAGGCCGATCAGCAGCGCGTCATTGCGGCCCAGCACACGCCAGGCATGGCCGCTGGCGGCCAGCAACGCTGGAACGCCCAGCAGACGCACCTGGACCAGAGGGCTGCCGGCCAACGGCGTGTCGGCACCTTGCCACTGGTGCCGGCAAGGGGCTGCTGTGCTGCGGCCGGCATCGGCCATCAGGCTTGTGTCATTGGCTGCTGCCATGGGCTCTGGGCCTGGCTGATATGGACAGGCTGATGAGGACAGGCTGATGAGGCCAGGCTGATGTGGACAGGCTGATGAAGACGGGCGCCAGACTACGCCAAGCGGCCCTGCAACAGCGTGGCCAGACGGGCCTTGACCACCTTGCCCAACGCTGTGCGGGGCAGGCTGTCCATCAAGATGATGAACTGCGGTTGCTTGAAGCGCGCCAGCCGCGCCTGCAGGTGCGCGCGCAGCCCGTCCACCGCCACCACCGCGCCTGGCATCGGCTGCAGCACCAGCACCGGCACCTCGCCCCAGCGTGCATCGGGCAGGCCCAGCACCACCGCCTCGGCCACGCCGGGCCAGGCAGCGGCCAGTTGTTCGATCTCGGCGGGGTAGATGTTCTCGCCGCCGCTGATGATCATGTCCTTGCAGCGGCCCACCACGGTGACCTGGCCGCCGGCATCGGCTTGGGCCAGGTCGCCGGTGGCATACCAGCCGTCGACAAAGACGCTGGCCATGGCCGACGGCGGCAGCCGGTGGTAGGCACGCATCAGGTTGGGCGCTTGCAGCCAGATTTCACCAACCTGGCCTGGTGCCACCGGCTGGCCGTTCGCATCTGCCAGCCGCAGTTGCACACCCGGCGCCGGCCAGCCCACGCTGCCCACATGCGCCAGCGCCTGGTCGGGCCGCAGCGCGATGGAGAACGGCCCGGTCTCGGTGCTGCCGTAGACCTGGGCCATGGCCACTCCGCGGGCATGGAAGGCACCGATCAACGCCACCGGCACGATCGACGAGCCGCTGTTCAAGAAGCGCAGCGATGACAAATCAGCCACCGGCCACGCCCCATGCGCCAGGATCGCCTGCATCACTGCCGGCACCAGCAGGCTGGTACTGGGCCGCCAGGCGGCCACATCGGCCAGCCAGGCGCCGGCATCGACGCGGGCATGCAGGTTGACCGC
>JANNMP010000416.1:0-9717 GCA_031398015.1 Burkholderiaceae bacterium | reverse complement strand
TCACACCCAACCACATCCATCAGGGCCTGCATGCAGGCCCTGATCCCACTGGGTGCTGCGCACATCACCGCAAGTCCACGCCCGCCTGCAAAACCGCCGCCTCGCCAGCGAATAGAGGCGGATCTATGTCAGCGCCAACATCAGCCGACGGGGCGCCACTTGTGGGGGCAGCAGCTCTTCGATCCGGTTGTTCAACTGCGTGGGCAGCCGCCCCAGGGCCCAAGGCCTGATCCGGTTCTTGAAGGGTAAGTCCAGGCTGGCGGCGCAACGCCGACGGGCGTCCGGTCGAGCGAGGTGGAACTTCGTCGCCGATTGACCCACTGCCGACGGCCGCGCCCGCGTCGATGCGCGTCGGCGGTGCAGTCGGTGAAGTCGGTCGCCACCGACGGACGTACGCACCGCTCCGGCCAACTTGCTGTTGTTCGCCGAGGCGGACCGGTCAAGGACCCACGACGTTGAACTCGTTGGCCGAGCTCGCAAAGTGGCCCCGCATTTCGGGGCTGCCCATGTTCGAGGTGATGGTTGCCGAGACGCTCTGGACGCCGACCGTCGAGAACGTGACGGCAAAGTCTCTGTTCCCGACGATGCGGCCGAAATTGACGAGAAAGGTCTTGGGGGAGAACGTCGCGCCGGGATCGCTTGAGTTCAAGGTCACCGTGTAGGACCCTTTGTCGAACCCACAGGCCACGTTGATGTTCCCGGGCATGGGCACACCACGCGGTACCGCCTTCGCAGCGGCGGTTCTCGCCGCAGGAGCCGCTGGACACGAGGCGACTCCGGGTTCGACGTAGTAGAAGCTTTGGCAAGAGCCTTGCTCGCCGCCAACCGCAAAACCGAGCACCAGCAGCGTTCTGCACACTGCGCCAGGCGTGCCCGAGCGGATCACTTCAACGACAGCACATATTGCGCCAACAAGCGCGCCTCGGCGGCCGACACCTGAGGCTGTGGCGGCATCACGTCCTGGCCCCAAACGCCGGTTCCACCGCGCCTGATCTTCTTGGCGAGGACGTCGCCCGCGCTCTTCTGATCGGCGTATTTGGCTGCGATCTCTTTGAAGTTGGGGCCGTACTTTCTCTTGTCGACCTGATGACAGGCCAGGCAATTCTTCTTCACGGCGAGGTCGAAGTCCGCACGCACCGGCCCCGCGGCGCCAAACAAGCCGATGACGGCAATCCATTGAAGCGTGATTCGCAACGGCTTCTCCTGTTTCCGACAAAAGACAAACGCGCTGTCGCGAGACGGCGCGTTTGTGCGTTCCCGTTACTCCGGCTTCACACGGATGATCTTGCCCTGCTCCTCGAGAGCGACATACAGATCGCCGTCCGAACCCAGTTCACAAGCACGGAATCGTCCGGCGACCGTCGGCCAGGGGAGGTCGGTTTTCGTTGCGGACAAGCCGTCGGCACTGATCTTCAGCAGATCCAGGCGGTTGCCCACGGGCGTGCCATGAATGCCGATGCCGGAATAGCCGACCACCATCTGGCCGTTCCAGTCCTTCCACTTCGCACCCGACAGGAATGCGTTGCAGAACATGCCCTGTGACAGCCCCTTGTTGTTCCAGGCCGGCTTCATCGCGTTCGGGTAGGTCTTGAGATCGGTCATGGGCATGAAGGTCGCGCGCTTCTTGGGGTCCATGGCGCCCATCTGGTTGGGCGAGTAGCCGCAGTAGTCGTCGGGGCAGTCCTTGCGGCCCGCCATGTTGGGACGAGGATCCCAGCCGGCATTGCCGCCATTGGTGAGCGCGGTCACTTCATCGCTGTGCCACGGGCCGTTTTCTGCCGTGAACGGGCGGTTGTCGCCGGGACGGAACGCGAGGCCCTGGGGATTGCGGTGACCGTAGGTAAACACGCGTGGATCGAAACCTGCCGGAGGCTTGTTGCCCTCAGCGGGTTTGCCATCCCTGTCGATGCGCAGAACCTTCCCGCCGATGTAGGTCGGACCCTGCGGCCCAATGCCGAGGTGGTTGTCGCCCGTCGTCACGTAGAGAAAACCATCGGCAGGGCCGAATCGAATGCGCCCGCCGTTGTGCGCACCAGGTCCGCCGAACGGATGCTTGGAGGCCTTGGGCTTGTAGCCGATGTCAGCAACGATGTCGGTGCGGTCCGTTACGCCCGTCATCGCATCGTTGAGCTTGAACCGCATCACCCGGTTGACAAGTTTGCCGCCGAGATTGGAACTGGAGTACACATAGATGAACCGATTGCCGGCGAACTGCGGGTCGACCGCAACACCCATCATGCCTGCCTGTCCGTCGCAGAACAGGTCGGCGCCCGCCGACGAATAGCCGGTGGTGGTGCCGACGCCATGCAACTTGTTGATGGCACCCGATGGAAGTCGCACAGAGAGTCCCTTGCACTTCTCGGTGAAGAACATGGTTCCGTCCTTCATGAACGCCATGTCCCAGGGCGAATCGATCTTGTCGACAAAGACCTCGACCGAAACGGTCGGTGCAGCTGCAAACAAGCTGCACGACAGCGCCAAGCCCACGGAGGCTGTCAACACAACTCTTTTCATCTGTGCCATCTCTACTCGCTCCTTTGATTGGTGAATCAACCGCAGACGGTTTTCAACGCATCCGACCGCTGGCGACGCCTCTTGCATCAGTGTTGACGCAAGCGCTCGCAGTGCCAATGGGAAGGCATGCCAAGCGCCTCAAGTATTCGTGTAAACCCGTGTTGTGCCTGCGTTGCGGCAATCTCGTCCTTTTTTTTGTCGCGCACCTCGACAACGCGTTGACGACCGCGAGGCGCATGGCGCCCGGCTCGTCGCCAGGACAAGGGATGCGAACACACTCGGCCGCCGCGTCCAGCAGGTGCTCGCAGTTGTCGAGAACCAGCAGTGCGGTCTGGTTTCGCAGCAACGCGACCACCGCTTCGCGTACGGCCTGTTTGTCGCGGGCACGCAGGCCGAGTGCCTGGGCGATTGCTCCGGCGACCAGCGCGCCATCGTTCAACGTCGCCAACTCGACCCACCACACACGCCGTCAGGAAACCGCTCTCGGTGCGCGTTCGCCACGGCCAATGCAAGCCGGGTCTTGCCAATGCCGCCGGCGCCAATGATCGCGACCTGTGCGTGAGCGTGCACCATCGCAGCGATGGCCAGTGCATCGCTCTCACGACCGTATAGCGGCTCTTGATGCAGCAGAAGGCTTTCTTGTTCAACTGATACCCGCTTTGCTCCCGCACTGGCGTGGTGGTAGCCATGCCATGCGACGGAACAAGTCGGCTCCCGGCGCAACTGGCGGGTCTCGATGATCTCCAGGGTGTGCACCGGGTTTTCGGTGATCGTGGCCGTGCGCTGATCCAGGGGAACATCGACCTCTGGCTTCTCTTCGATGCTGCGGCCGACGAAGGTCAGAATTTCGTGGAAGCTGCCCAGCCGCAGCCGGCCGTGCACCGCGATTCCATGCACTGAATCGTGCGCCGAACGTCTGGCGGTGTAGGAGACGCGCTACGTCGGAGTGGCTTGCAGGCTGACGCCAAATCGCTCCTCCCGCTGTCACCAGGGCCCGCAACATCGTCGTACGCTTGTCTCAGGAATTCCTAATCGGGCCCTGGAAGAAGGAGAAGATCATGACCTTGGGTACCATTCTGTTGATCATTTTGGTGTTGCTGCTGCTCGGCGTACTACCTACCTGGGGTCACAGCCGGAGTTGGGGCTACGGCCCGAGCGGCGGCATCGGTCTCGTCTTGGTGATCCTCCTCGTCCTTGTGGTCCTCGGCAAAATCTGACGAATTTTCGTGCCCGCAATCGCAAGAAGGCCCGCAACCATGCGGGCCTTCTTTCGTTCCGCGCCTGGCCGCAAGTCCGGCATCTCAACATTCCGGCATCTCAAATGTCGGGTTGTGGCCGCTGCAGCCCTCTGATCTGAACAACCACCTCACCGTCGCGCCCGGCGTTGCACAGCGCGCTGGAACCAACCAAGCGCGCAGGCCTGCCACATTGCCGGCCCGAGCGCTCGACGCTGCGGTCGCAGCGCGCGGGCGCCCTCAATCCGCCTGCTTGCGCAAGAACGCCGGGATCTCGATCTCGTCCATGCCGTTGTTGCTCAGCGCCTCGACCTTCGCCGCCGCGCTGGTGCGCCCGCTGCGCCACACGCTGGGCGTGCTCAGCGTGCCGTAGTCGGGCTGGCCGCCATGGCCATGGACACTGCCGCCGTGCGCTGGCGTGGCCAGCACATGGTTCAAGATTGGCAGGTTGTCGGTGCCGGTGCGCATGCTGTGCTGGCCGTGCTGGCCGTGCTGACCGTGTTGGTGCGACGGCTGCACCACCGTCAGCGGCGCTGCCTGCGGCCGGGCGCGGCTCAAGCCGGTGGCAATCACCGTCACCCGCAACTGATCCCCCAGCTGATCGTCATACGCCGCGCCGAAGATCACATGCGCATCATCGGCCGCATAACGCCGGATGGTGTTCATCGCGGCACGGCTCTCGCTCAACTTGAAGTTGGCCTTGTTCGCCGCGATCAGCACCAGCACGCCGCGCGCGCCGCTCAAGTCGATGCCTTCCAACAGCGGGCAAGCCACCGCTGCCTCAGCCGCCTTGGTTGCCCGGTCCGGCCCACCAGCCTGCGCCGTGCCCATCATCGCCTTGCCGGGCTCGCTCATCACCGTCTTCACGTCTTCGAAGTCGACGTTCACCAGGCCGTGCATGTGGATGATGTCGCTGATGCCGCCCACGGCGTTCTTCAGCACGTCGTTGGCGTGGGCAAAGGCCTGGTCCTGCGTCACGTCGTCGCCCAGCACGTCGAGCAGCTTTTCGTTCAGCACCACGATCAGGCTGTCGACATTGGCTTCAAGCTCGCTGGTGCCGGCGTCGGCCTGCTTCATGCGGCGCGCGCCTTCAAACTCAAACGGCTTGGTGACCACGCCAACGGTCAGGATGCCCATTTCCTTGGCCACCCTGGCCACGATGGGTGCTGCGCCGGTGCCGGTGCCGCCACCCATGCCGGCGGTGATGAACACCATGTTGGCGCCTTCCAGGCTGGCGCGCACCCGGGCCTCGGCTTCTTCGGCCGCCGCCTTGCCCTTCTCGGGCTTGCCGCCGGCACCCAGGCCGTTGTCACCCAGCTGGATCAGCTGGTGCGCGCTGCTGCGGTTGAGTGCCTGCGCATCGGTGTTGGCGCAGACAAATTCCACCCCCTGCACGCCCTGGTTGATCATGTGCTCGACGGCGTTGCCGCCGCCGCCGCCCACGCCCACCACCTTGATGCGGGTCCCCTGGTCGAATTCTTCGATCATCTCGATAGGCATGTGAATCTCCTGTGTCGTGTCAAGCAGTTGCCAAAGATTTGTGGTCAAACTCTGTCGTCGTGTTCAAAGAACATGGGGTCGTTGTCGGCCCCTTTTTTTCAGACGCTCATGTCGTCTGCTAGAAATTGCCGAGAAACCAGTCCTTGGCGCGGCCGACAAAGGTCTTCACCGACCCCGCCTGCTGCGCCACCTTGTGCCCACGCGCACGCGCCGTGCGTGCCTCCTCCAGCAAGCCCATCACGGTGGCACTGCGTGGGTTGGCCACCATGTCGAACAACGGGCCGTGGTACAGCGGCAGGCCCTTGCGCACGGGTTTCAGGAAGATGTCTTCGCCCAGCTCCACCATGCCCGGCATCACCGCGCTGCCGCCGGTGATGACGATGCCGCTGGACAGCAGCTCTTCATAGCCGCTCTCGCGGATGACCTGGTGCACCAGTGAATAGATCTCTTCGACCCGCGGCTCGATCACGCCGGCCAGGGCCTGGCGGCTCAGCATGCGCGGCGCGCGGTCGCCCAGGCCGGGCACCTCCAGGTTCTCGCTGGGGTCGGCCAGCAGTTGCTTGGCCACGCCGTACTCCACCTTGATCTCTTCGGCGTCCTTGGTGGGCGTGCGCAGCGCCATCGCGATGTCGCTGGTGATCAGGTCACCAGCAATCGGGATCACCGCCGTGTGGCGGATCGAGCCCTCGGTGTAGATGCTCACGTCGGTGGTGCCGGCGCCAATGTCCACCAGCGCCACGCCCAGCATCTTCTCGTCGTCGGTCAACACCGCTGCTGCGCTGGCGCTCGGGTTCAGCACCAGGCGCTCCACCTCCAGGCCGCAGCGGCGCACGCATTTCAGGATGTTCTCGGCCGCGCTTTGTGCGCCGGTCACGATGTGCACCTTCACCTCCAGCCGGCTGCCGCTCATGCCCACCGGCTCTTTGACCTCATGGCCGTCGATCACGAACTCTTGCGGCTCCACCAGCAACAGGCGCTGGTCGTTCGGGATGTTGATGGCCTTGGCGGTTTCCACCACGCGGTGCACATCCACCGGCGTCACCTCGCGGTTGTCGCGCACGATCACCATGCCGGTGGAGTTCTGGCCCCGGATGTGGCTGCCGGTGATGCCGGTGTAGACCCGCTCGATCTTGCAGGCGGCCATCATCTCGGCCTCTTTCAGCGCCGCCTGGATGCTTTGCACCGTGGCGTCGATGTTGACCACCACGCCACGCTTCAGGCCGTGGCTTGAGGCCACGCCCAGGCCGGCCAGCCGCAGCTCACCGTTGGCCAGCACCTCGGCAGCCACCGCCATCACCTTGGCGGTGCCGATGTCCAGTCCGACGATGAGGTCCTTGTATTCCTTGGCCATGGGGCTGTGCCTTTTGCTGTCGTGTGTGTCGTGCGTGTTGTGGATGGCTAACGCTGGCGCGGCGCGGCCGCCGACTTGCGCGCCGCAGGCACCGGCACGCTGGTGCTCACGCCGCGCAGGCGCAGTGCAAAGCCGTCGGCATGGCGCAGGTCGGCGGATTCCAGTGGCCGCTGGTAGCGCGCCTCCACCAGCGGCAGCGTCTGCACAAAGCGCTGGGTGCGCTCCAGCACCTGGTCGTCGCTGCCCCGGCCCAGCTCGACCACAGCGCCCTTGTCCAGCGTGGCGCGCCATGCGCCACGGGCTGACAGGTCCAGCTGCGCCAGGTCGCCCAGACGCTGACCGTTGTTGCGGCCGTCGTTGCGGCCGTCATTGCGGCCGTCATGGCGGCCATTCAGCACCGGCCCCAGGCGCCGCAGCATGGCCAGCATCGCCGGGGCGCTGCCTTCGGGCCCAAGCAGGCGAGGCAGGCGGTCGTCTTCGACATCGCCGATGTTGGCCTCGAACACCTCGCCGTGGCTGTTGACGAGGCGGTCGTTGCCGTCTTTGCCCAGCCACAGCGCCACCGGCTGGTGCTCTTCCAGCCGTACCGCCAGGCGCCCGGGCCACACCCGCTGCACCACCGCATGGCGCACCCAGGGCACGGCCTCGAACGCGGCGCGCGCCTGCTGCAAATCCAGCGTCAGAAAGCTGCCCGCCAGGCGCGGCGCGGCATTGGCGCGGATGGTGCTCTCGCTGTTGCGCGCCACATCGCCATCGATGCGGATGGCCTGGATGGCAAACACCGGCCAGCGCGCCGCCCACTGCGCCAGCACCGCCAGCAGCGCCAGCGCCAGCATCACCAGCACCGTGTTGGCAGTGGCCTGCATCAGCCGCACGTCGGCTGGCAATTCGGCCTGCAGGCCAGCCAGCGCGCCGCTGCCGGCGTGCAAGCGCGGCATGGTGTTGGCGGCGGCAGCGTTGCGGGCCATGGTTCAGGCCGTGCCGTCCAGCGCCGCATGGGCCAGCAGCCACACACACAGCTGCTGGTAGCTGATGCCGGCCGCGCGTGCCGACATCGGCACCAGGCTGTGGCTGGTCATGCCGGGGGAGGTGTTCATCTCCAGCAGGAACGGCGCCCGGTCGCTGCTGCGCACCATCAAGTCGGCCCGGCCCCAGCCACGGCAGCCCAGCGCGCGGTAGGCGGCCAGCACGATGCGCTGCACCTCGGCTTCTTCGTCGGCGCCCAGGCCACTGGGGCACAGGTAGCGGGTGGTGTCGGTGAAGTACTTGTTCTGGTAGTCGTACTGGCCGTCTGGCGCCACGATGCGCACCACCGGCAGCGCGATGGCCGCAGCGCCCTGGCCAATCACCGGGCAAGTGATCTCGTCACCGGCGATGAACTGCTCGCACAGCACATCGGCATCGTGCCGCGTGGCCAGTTGCACTGCGGCTTGCATGTTGCTGTAGCCCATCACCTTGGTGATGCCGATGGACGAGCCTTCACGCGGGGGTTTCACGATCAGCGGCAGTCCCAGATCGTCGGGCACGGTGCGCAGGCGCTCACGGGCCTGGTTGTCGGCGCTCAGCCACACGAAGCGCGGCGTGGGCAATTGCTCGGCCAGCCAAACGCGCTTGGTCATGGTCTTGTCCATGGCAATCGCCGATGCCATCACGCCCGAGCCGGTGTAGGGCAGGCCCAGCAGCTCCAGCGCGCCCTGCACCGTGCCGTCTTCACCGTGGCGGCCGTGGAGTGCGATGAAAGCGCGGACAAAGCCTTCGCGCTTCAGGTCGCCCAGTTCACGCTCAGCCGGGTCGAAGGCATGGGCATCGACGCCGCTGGCTTGCAGCGCGGCCAGCACACCGCTGCCGCTCATCAGCGAGATTTGGCGCTCGGCGCTGCTGCCGCCCATCAGCACCGCTGTCTTGCCCAACGTGGCCACGTCGATGGCCGGCAGCTGAAAGCCGCTGTTCATGCCATGTCCCCCAGAAACTTCTCCACCACCCGGCCCGGCACCGCGCCGATGGAGCCGGCGCCCATCGCGATCACCACATCACCGGCGCGGCTGTGGTCGATGATGGCTTGGGCCAGGTCGGCAACGTCATCGACGAACACCGGGTCGACCTTGCCGGCCACCCGCAGCGCGCGGCTGAGCGCCCGGCCGTCTGCCGCCACGATGGGTGCTTCACCGGCGGCGTAGACCTCGGTCAGCAGCACGGCGTCGGCCCGGCCCATCACCTTGACGAAGTCTTCGAAGCAATCGCGCGTGCGGGTGTAGCGGTGCGGCTGGAAGGCCAGCACCAGGCGCCGGCCAGGGAAGGCGCCACGCGCAGCGGCAATCACCGCCGCCATCTCCACCGGGTGGTGGCCGTAGTCGTCGATCAAAGTGAATTCGCCACCACCGTGGGCCTCGGACACGGGCAGCTCGCCATAGCGCTGGAAGCGCCGGCCCACGCCGGTGAACTTAGCCAGCGCCTTGACGATGGGCGCATCAGGCAGCTCCAGCTCAGTGGCCACCGCAATCGCGGCCAGTGCGTTGCACACGTTGTGCTCACCCGGCAGGTTCAGTGTGATGGCCAGGTCGGGCAGCACCGCGCCATTGCGCCGCTGACAAGTGAAGCGCATCTGGCCACCTGGCAGGGCCAACACATCCACCGCGCGCACTTGCACGTCCTCACCCAGGCCGTAGGTGACGATGGGGCGCGAGACCATCGGCAGGATGCTGCGCACGCCGGGGTCGTCGCCGCAGACGATGGCCGCGCCATAAAACGGCATGCGGTGCAGGAAGTCGACAAACGCCGATTTCAGCCGTGCAAAGTCATGGCCGTAGGTCTCCATGTGGTCGGCGTCGATGTGGGTGACCACCGCCATGATGGGCAGCAGGTTCAGGAACGAGGCATCGCTTTCATCCGCCTCGACCACGATGTAGTCACCCGAGCCCAGGCGTGAATTGGCGCCTGCGCTGTTGAGCTTGCCGCCGATCACGAATGTGGGGTCCACCCCCGCTTCGGCCAGCACGCTGGTGACCAGGCTGGTGGTGGTGGTCTTGCCATGGGTGCCGGCAATCGCGATGCCGCTCTTCAGGCGCATCAATTCAGCCAGCATCACCGCGCGTGGCACCACCGGGATGCGCTTGCCGC